>NZ_CP039372.1 GCF_005080685.1 Pseudomonas putida
CTTAATTCAGCGCATCCCCCAGCCAATGATCAACGATCCAGGCGCGGATATCGCCGTGCTTGCTGGTGCTATCTCCGAGTACGAGAAGTCCAGAACTCTGGACTGTACAGGAGAAGCTCCACAGGCTGCTGATGAAGTAGAACTGGGGGATTTAGCTGCAGCAGCGGTCGAGCAGCGACATTTCCAGGCAACTGAGGGAGTGCCATTTGGGGACTCCGATCTGCAACAGGCTGAGAACCTTGTTGCGGTAAACGCCGCCGCCTGGTGGCGAGATCAGTCTGAGGCCATCAGTACCTGGAGCAAGTCGCTGGAAGAGCTTGAGCACGATCTGGCCGCTCTTGGGCCAGAGCCTGCGACCGATCAGTACTACTGGTTCGACAAAACAGGCCGTCCTGTGCCGGCACCAGTGAACGAGTACGACTGGATCATGGCGAAAGCCTTTATCAAGGATGAGCATACCCCCGAATCCCAGATTGAAGGCTTTGGCGCTGGCCTTCAAGGCAGGTCGAGCAACTCCGGTGTACCCGGGGACATTACCGGCGCTTCAACCAGTGACTCAACCACTCCTCAGGAGGTTGGTATGGCAAACGCTGACAGCAATACGGGACAGAAACTCATCCTTCGCGGTGTGACCAAGCTGGATAACGATCAGTACGACACCACAGTGCTCCTGTACCAGGGCAGTGGGGATTACCTACAGGGATACGTGAAGGTCAACGGTGAGAAGCACCAGGTCCTTGCGTTCATCAATGAGCGTAACCCCGACCCAGGTACCGGTGAGATCAAGCCTAACTTTATCACCCTGTCCCAGCCGAACAACGATGGAAGCGACCAGAAGTGGACGCAGATCGGCTTCGGGAACGCGGTTAATCGCCGCGGCGACGGGAAAGCCGTTTACTTCGATGAGGTGCTTTTCAACGTTGATAACCAGATCCTCAAGGCAAAGGTTACCAAGCACGTTGATGAGGATATGCACCGCAAGCTGGGTTTCCTCGAGCAACGTAAAGAGCGGGAGAAATCAAGCGCTTCCCCAAAGCCCGAGGCTCTGACGGAGCCCGTCAAGCAACAGCCCAGCCCGGCGCAACCCGCTGTTAAATCCCGGGCACGAGCTTGATGCTCCTGGCCGTTGAATGTTCTTGGAGGACTGGTATGAAGACACTGACCCGCGCGTTACTCGTTGTGCTGCTCATGAGCTCGGCTGTGACAGCCCATGCTGCCACCTGCCGTAGCGGAGAAGCCGCGGTGCGTGGTGGTGAGGCCGGCCTGGCTCGAGATCAGGACGCGGCCGACACCAACCAAACGGCTGCTCAGACATCGTCAGACATTTTGGGCAAATGTGTCGGGGGGATCACCGGCATATTCAGCACCACCTCTTTCCCTGATCTGTCTGCCATCTGGCAAATGATCAAGGACAAGGTTTGCTCGATCGCCAGCTCCTCAGTAAACGGTGTGATTTCCGAGGTGAATGGACAGATCAACGGAGTCATGAGCGAGGTTAACGGGGCCGTAACTGATGCTGTCAATCAAACGGGCGTCAACGATACCGGCCTTGGCACCGTTGTCGGTAGCGGCGATACGCATATCAGCAACCCTGTAGAGGTCGGACACACCAGTGACGCGGCCGATTCGTCGACAAATTGGAATGAGGTTTGGAAATAAAAACCATCGAGCCCGCGGATTCGCGGGCTTTTGGTTTTCGGAGTGAAGAGTTACGGCCGGCGCGGCGGCGCTTAAGGAGGATCGGCCATGAGCGAAGTTTTTGTCAGCACGGTTCATCCGGCTATCGGAAGGTTGTACTGGGTATTCACATCCAATGCTGATTGCAATTACCCCGATCATTACAGCTTGACCGACTGGAGTGAGCTTGCGACTCGGTTTCCAAAAGGATGGCGAGATCATGACTACTACCACTGGCTGCATCGATCACATATCTCGAAGGTTTTCGAACCGGATGACCCCTACAGCGACTATGTCGAGTACGAGGACGAAGAAGCTGGGTGTCTGGAGCAGCGGCTTTCGGGATTGCTTGCTCGCCTACAGACCAAAAGCGGGCAGACAGTTGAGGAATTCAGGCACTGGATGTTTAGTGCAGTTTGGGTAGACGTCCCTGCGCTACGCATTGTTGAGAGCTGAATGGCGGGCGCAAATGATCAGTATGAAAAAGGGCGCCATGGGCGCCCTTTTTCATTACGCTCGCATTTTACTCCGTCCGGGAGCTGCGGAACCTTGTAGGAGGACCGATTTTGGCTCCCACTTCGACTGATAGGAGTCGTCAGCTTGCATCAGTTTCAGTTCCCGAAGCACATCCCGAGCATCCTCGCGCAGGTAGTCAAGCCGAGTCTGCTGCAGGAACGGCTTCGCCTTCTCTTGGATCGCTTTGTTGAGCTCTGACAGCTCGCGTCCCGCGTCGACTCGGCCTCATCCCTCCAGCCTTCCAGGCGCTCCAGGAAGTTGTCCAATCGGCTGATGAACCCGCTGATGCTGAATTTGTCGTCAACGCGATACACCAGGTTGTCCGGCTCGTATGAGTCCCGACCGGTGACGGTGAAGTGGATTTTCTGCCGCTCGCATGACACTTGAATTTCGAAACCTCGATAGCTTCCTACGGCACAAGCTCTGCGCGCTGGAACGTGTCTTCAGACCGCCGCTCGACGGCCCGCTTCATGGCGGTGGCGAATACCGCGGCCAGTCTTTCCTTGTCCGCGTCTTTGTAGGGTCTGCCATTCGCCGAGAACTCGAATTCAGGTTTGGTGCCGGCATCGCGCCGCTGGATCTCACTTGACCAACGGGCGATTGCCCGATCGGCACGTGAGTCGGCGTCACGCAGCCACGCAATGCGGCTGTCGAGCGAGTGCTGGCCACGTTTGAAGTTGGAAAACAATGCTTCCACCTTCTTGAGGTCTGCAGCGATTTGCACCTGCTGGAAGATCAGAGGATTACCGGTGGCCGCGGCTTTCATCTCGGCGGCGTTGGCTGCCTCGCTGGCCACATCCTCGATCACACGCTGGAGGCTGTCCCCCTTGCGGAATTGTTCGATGCCAGCTGCCTTGAATTCGATGGTCTGCCACATGCGGCTATCGTAGGTCTGTTTCGTTGCGTAGCGCAGAATCTCGATCTCGAATCCGTCAGGATCCATCTCATAGAAGAGGTTACCTTGCCGCTCGATGCGACCATCGCGTTGCTCCAGGTCGCTTGGGCGCCATGGTGCATCCAGGTGGTGGAGAGCGACCAGGCGGCGTTGGACATTCATGCCGGCACCCATCTTCGCTGTTGACCCCAGAATGATCCTGACCTCGCCGGCATTCATCTCCGCAAAGAGCTTGGCTTTCTGCAGATCTGTGTTGGCCTCATGGATGTAGCGAATCTGGTTCGCCGGGATCCCGCGAGCGAGGAGCTTTGATCGAATGTCGTCGTATACGCTGAACGAGCTGGCACCTGCCAGAATATCGTCCATAGAGATCGAGGCTTCTCCTTCTTCTTCGTCCTCTGAGCTCACAGCAGCCTGTTCTGGGCGTTTTGGACCTTTTGGCGTGGATAGGTCACAGAAAATCAGTTGCGTGCCTTTACGGTCGTCCCAGTCCTGCCAAATGCGGAATGCTTGATCGACACACGCATTCACTTTGCTACCTGCGAAATCCCCAGCGCCGGGATCGATGAGTCGGAAATCCAACCCCGCTTTGCGCGCGTCGTTGGTGATCTTCAAAGGATTGTCGAGGCGTGGGTCTTTCGGCAAATGCTCCATGCGATGGATGATCGATCCATCGTTCCAAGTCTTGAACGTCGATCCATCCGCTTTAAGCAGCGGATTACCCTCTGCGTCGATCGCCTCTTGCTGAATGCCCATGTACCAAGCTTGAGCCTCCGATCGATCCACAATCACGTTCTGCGGGCGACCGCCTTTCAGCTTCGGTACTGGGAATCGGGTACCGCGGGCCTCGGCCTGGTCCTGTAGATCCTTGCGTGTGATTACATCAGCGAAGGTTCGATACATCGCCGTCAGCTCGGGAACGTTCTGGAACTTTGCAAAACGCGAGTTGAGCTTGTAGTTGACGCCGGTAGCGTCAAGCTCCCAGCCGGTTACAACCTGGCCGAATGTCGAAGCCCAGGCATCAAAATGAATGATGCCCCGGGCCTTCATTTCATCGTACTGGAGGTATCGTTGTACGGTGTAGAGCTCAGCGATCGTGTTGCTCAATGGGGTACCCGTGGCCAGAAACACGCCTCGGCCGTCGTTCCGTTGCTGCAGGTAGCGACACTTGACGAAAAGATCGAATGCTTTTTCCGATCCTGCCAGATTACCCAGCCCCGATACCCTGCTGAGCGAGGTCGTGATGAACAGGTTTTTGAATTCCTGCGCCTCATCTACAACCAAGGCGTCAACACCCAGATCGGCAAAGCTGACAGCCTGGTCTTTAGAACCGGTGTCGGCTTTCTTTTCCAGTCGCTCGGTCATCCGCTCTTTCGCCTTTTCCATCTCCTTGATGGTCACGCGATCGCCCTGGCTGCTCTTGAGGTCCAAAATGGCGTCAGTGAGATCCTGGATTTGCTCCTGCAGCAGCTCCTCGAGCGTCTCCGGGGGCATGCCAATTTTTTTGAACGAGCTGTGAGCCACCACCACAGCATCCCAATCCCCGGTAGCGATTCGGGCAAAGAGTCGCTCCCGGTTTTCTTTCTTGAAATCCGTCTTCTCAGCAACCAGCACGTTGGCGTTAGGGTAGAGGTCGTAGAAGGCATCCTTCCACTGCAGTAGAAGATGATTCGGTACCAACACCATTGGCTTTCGGAAAAGCCCATCCGCTTGCTCTCCATCACGGTTCCGACACACACCAGCGTCTTACCGGCGCCGACTACGTGATCGAACAGTGCTGTGCCGTCCTGAATTCCGCGCCAAATTGCGTCCTTCTGGTGCGGACGGAGCGTGATGTCCAGCGAGGTGCCGGGCAGCTGCAGGTGTGAGCCGTCGTAGCGGCTGGGAATATTGGTGTTGAACCGATCGTTGTAGAGTCGCGAGAGGGATTCACGACGATCCTGATCCTCCCAGATCCAGTCGGTGAACGCAGCGCGGATCTCGTCCGCCTTTTGGTTGGCTGCAGCGGTCTGAGTTTCATCAACCTGCATGATCGGATGGCCATGATCGTCCTTTCCGACCTCCACTTTCACTTGGATCGGGCGGTTCGTTAAAACCGCCTCTACCAGCTTGTTTGCGGGGTACGCTTCGGTGCCCCAGGTGACGCGCATGGTGGTGTTATCCCCCTCGGAGATGTTCACCATCCACTTGCCCAAGGCCTCCTGGTAGTCGATGCGCCGGCGTACATCCCCCATCAGGTGTACGACGAAATCATCGATTGTTTTCGCCGGTACCCAAGTCGAACCCAGCTGCACGGAAATGTCGATCGGCTCGATGTCTGCTGGCTGTATCGGACGCAGCGCCTCGACGTTCTCCAAGAACTTTGGATCGTGTTCCGCGGCTCGAAGCGCTCCCCTGAGTTTCGCTTTCACGTTCCCGGTCAGGTACTGATCGGCTGTTTCCCAGCGATCCTTGCCCGGATTGAAGTAGACAAGTCCCTTCAGGTCACGAAGGAGTTCAGGCTCACTCAGACCGCACAAGCGGATCATGCGCTCGAGGTCTACACGGCCCACCTGGTTCATGCTGACAACCAGTGCATCCTTAGCGGATTCGACGTGCCGAATTTCTTCGCGTGGGCTCATCACGCGGCGCGAGAAGATTGCGGCTTTATCAGCTGTGGGATTGCGCGCCGGCACTCCGTGCTTGCGTGCCATGTCAGCCGATACGCCGCGATCGTAGTTGCTCTCAAGCGCATTGAGCAGAGGGTATTCAGGATCCTCCCCCATCGCCAGGCGGTTGGCTTGGCTACTCAGGTGGCCAAATCGACGGACGTACTTGTCGTACAGTCCATTCAAACGGCCGCGCAAGGTTTCCAGATCTTGAGGGTCAACGGACTGCTCAGCATTCATCAACGCGCGCAGAGCGTCACGTACCTCAATCATGCCGCGAATTCGTTGGCCTGCCCGCTCGGTTTTCGGGGTAATGAACTGGTAGTCGTGGGCTGCAAGCTGATCTGGCAAGCGACGGGCCAAACGGTCGTCAGCGGTCACAAAGTAGGAACCCACTTTGGTATTCGCTGGCAGGTCGACCTCGGGTTTACCTAATTGGCCATCAGTTTCATGATCAAGAGGCTCGCCTGTGAAGGTGCGGATAACACCTGCAGGCAACGATTGAAGTCGGGCGCTGATCGCCGCGCTCAGGTCCTGGCCTGGCTCCGCCATCAAATCAGCGGCATCGCGGCGCATCTTCCCGGTGAGGGCCATCCGGCCGGCCATCTGCTCGGGATTGTCGATGAAATACTGGTTGATCGTGATTGGCTCACCCGATTCGCGATCTCGTATTTCACCGACATCTACCCAGCGGCGCTCCGGTTGGTCTCCGGGGAGTGCCTTCTGGAAGAACACGATATCCGTCGTTACTTCGGTCAGGGCATTCTCTTTGAACGCCGTGTTGGGTAGACGAATAGCGCCCAGGAAGTGGGCCGTATCTGCGATATGTTCACGCGCCTTGCTATTGGCGGCATCGAGGAAATACCGACTGACAACGGCTCCCATCACACCACCAGGTTTGAGCGTATTGAGCGATTTAGCCAGGAAGTAGTTGTGGATCGAGAAACCAGCCAATTCGCGGTGGTGCGGGTCATACAACGATTGCGAACCGAAGGGCGGGTTCGCCACGCAGGCATCGAAGTATGCGCTTGGGATAGCCACATCCTGCAGACCGCGATTGATGAAGGTGGATGATGGATAAAGATGAGCGCCGATCTGCGCTGTCAGAGGGTCAAGCTCGATGGCGGTGATGCGACTGTTGCTCCGCATTTCTGTCGGCATCAGGCCGATGAAATTGCCAATGCCGGCAGCTGGTTCCAGAACCTTGCCACCTTTGAACCCTAGTCGCTCCAGACCCTCGTAAATGCCGTCGATTACGGTGGTTGAGGTGTAGTGCGCGTCCTGGGTGGAGCGCCTGGCCCTCTCGTACTCATCTTGGCTGAGCAGTGAGGCCAGTTCCTGGTACTCGGCACGCCAAGCATCATTTCGATGATCGAAAGCCTGCGGCAGTCCACCCCATCCTACATATCTGACCAGCGTGGATTGTTCGTCTGGGGTGGCGCCACGGCCTTCCTTGTGCAGCACCTGCAGCAGTTGAATGGCAGCGACGTTATCGCGGAATTTCGATTTTGGACCGCCAGAGCCCAGTGAATCAGCACCGGTAATCGCATAGTCAGAGGGGCTACAGGTCCGTTTTGATCTCCAACATTTGCAAGATCTCGTGCTCGGTCAGACCCTGCTTGCTGTCCGCTGGCAGGCTGTTGATGGCCGTCAATTCCAGGGCTTGCTGCTCCAATAGCCGGCTGAGCAGTTGCAGCTCGCCCTGAAGCTCCATCGCCTTGAGGCGTTCCGGGCTGTTCAGCGCCCAGCGATCCAGAATCTTCCAGCCTTGGAGACTGAACGACGGCGACTGGCGGATCGATGCGAGTGTCTGTTGGCTCAGGACTCGTGCGGAGATTTCCAGGGGCTGTGTTTGGTTGGTGATCATAATGGCGGTCTCCTTGGTCTTCGTCGGAATCGAGGCCGGCTTGCAGGTCCTCGATGGTATTTACCGTCTCTTGAAAAGCGAAATCGAACGTCATCTGCCCCTGATTCTCTGGGGTCTGCCGCCGTTTTCTAGGCATTGCCGTCGCCTCCTATTCCAGTTTGTATAATAGTCATTATACAAACTACTGAAGACACGACAATGTGCGTTTCTAACTCACTGTTTTTAAAAGGTACTGTTAGTAGCCCGGCTTCGGCCTTTTCAGGAAATCTCCCTGGCTAAGATCGGTCGGGTACTTGTGACGGTACTCCGATCGGATGCCATCCAGCTCAGCATGCTCGCTCGGGGCAGCTCGCCGTACAAGCATCTTTCCCTCGATCACTTCCAGGTTGTAACTGAAACCGCGAATCTCCTCGGGAGTCCAGACGCGCTCGCGTTCTTGAGTGATGCGCAGTCGGCCAGCTGCTGGAGTGCAATCCACCTCAGAGAGGCGACGCGCATACAACTCGGTACCGTTGCGGCTAAACACCTGCAGCGTATGGACTAGGTTATCTGATTCTAGCCGTTCGACGGTTACAGGCAGGCCTGCGTAGGCCTGATCATGCTTATCTCGATTCGACCAACGACCAAATCCGTTGGCTTCTCGCTGCAGCTCGTAGCGCATATGAATGCTCATGCGGCTGACGAGGGGATCTACTGCCAATACACGGGCTTCGACCCGATAGCCAGCGGTGTGAAGGCGAGAGCACAGCCTGGCGAGACTATCGGGATCCCGCATGGTCCCGTCGATCAAGAGATTCCGCCGATTCTTGATCGCCAAATTGGTGAGCTTTACCGACCATGCGCCGGCGTCCGGATGAGTACGATCGGCGGCCAATCGATCGTTCTGCCGCATCAGCTGCAGGTATTGCGGATGGTGCTTGCGCAGCTCATCAGCATCAACCTTGATGGTGTTACCACCGAACTCATCCAGTGCTTTGCTGCTGAGTCCGGCCTTGCCTGCACCAGGTTGTCCCCCGAGAAGAACGGCGGTTGGATGGTTGACAGGTTTGGTAGTGGAGAGCGCCAGGAGGGCGATGTCGTCAAAAATGGCATCGTGGTCTTCGGGGGACAGTCGGAATTGCGACTGGTCGTCCTTGGGAAACGTCATTTGCTGTCGGTGTCCTTCCTTGATACCAGCAGCGATTGCCTGAGCTTCAATGCGCAGCTCGCTGATAGTAAGCCTACCGTCTGAAAGTCCGACGGCCTTCAACATGCCTTGTAGGGCATTGCGGGTGCGGTCCCATGCTTTTCCGAGGAATGAACGCTCCTCCTCCGCGACAAATGCGAAGACCTCTTCTGCACGATGGATGCCGGGGAGTTTGGCGTAGTGCTGATCCACGTACGCCCAAATATGGGCTAGTGAAGGTTCGCCGCGCGTTTCAAGAACGCGATCCAGGAATTCCCGCTTTTCTTCGGGATTGAAGGTGTTAAGCCCATAATGCCCGAGGAGCTCGTGGCGCAGCGCTCGTCGCACGGCCCCTTCATCACCCATATTGGAAGCGGCAAGGGTAAAGATGGCTCTTGCTGGGTGGTAGGCTGCGTCAATTCGGTATCCGATTTTTTCTCTTGCGGCGTCGGGTCCATAAATTTCCTCCTGCGTGGCCTTGATAATAGCAGTCACACCTATGTGACCACGATATTCGGCCATGAATCGATCCACTATCGCCTGGGCCTGAGCAACGGTAAGGCCAACGTGATCGGGAGATGCCATGAGGTATCCCCTTCAAACCGAAGCTTTGACAATCGGCCCGTAGCGCTCTATTGCGTGCGCTACCGCCAAATTGTCGTCAATGCGAAGCCGGGAGCGCTCGACTACGAGCTCAGCTTGCTCGGCCTCAGCTGATCAATCAGGGCCTGGTTCGGTTCGTCCTTGCTGCGCTCGTTGTGAATGTCGCGAGCTTTGAGGGCGATCATGTTGCCAATGGTTTCCATCGCGGCTTCAAAGGCCGCAAGCTGGTGATCCGTCCACTGTGCCGGCATGGAATTGTCCTTCTTTTTTGGTGTGAAGGCCTTGGTGATCAAGGCGAGGCCAAGTATCAAAAATATCGCAGACTGAAGCCAATCGGCTGTGGTACTGAGTTCATTGAGTCGAGAGTTGATCGCCATGGCCAGGCCCACTAAGGCACTCAAAGCACCTACAAATAACCGCATGATTCGATTATTCATCGCTTCCCCTTGCGGCGATGTCTTTGACCAAGGACAGCTCGAAGCAGTCATTCAACACGGTCATCAGTTGTTCCGCAGTAGGCGCGCTTTGGCAGCGGAACAGCACGATGGCCAACTCTTTAAGGCCATGGGCTCGGTTGATGCTATTGACCGCCAAGGCACGTAAATCATCGGTGTCATAGACGTTCGCCAATGCCACCCCCTCCGCGCCTGTGATACCTGCCGTGCGATCGATGGAGGTCTCAACCGACGGCGGCAAAGCAGGTTTGTGATCCGCATCCACCAGCATCAGGGAGACGATAAATGGCACCGACATTCCTGCAGGATTTTTGGCGAAGTAGGCCGGGACGACCTTCATTTCAGTCTCGTTGAACATTTGATTCCCTACCGTTTGACGTCGAGCGCCAGGAATGGCCCTTTGAAGCCAACCTGCTCGTCTACTGAACTGAACGCTGCTATCCCTTTGGCTCGTTCTTTGAGCCACCGATCAAACAGCTTGCGAGCTTGCTTGTCATCGACACGAACCAATTTTCCGTCCTCAGCAAAGAACACTGGCATGCGGAACGTATTGCTGTCGTCTACCGAAATGGCCATCTCATACCACTGATTCTGACCCTCGGTGACTTTAATAAATTGGGTGTGCATCCCCTGGATAACTTCCCTGTGTTCGCCAGGCTCTTTTGATGCCCCTGACTCCTGGTTGCAGCCAGCCAATAGGATCATCAGCAGGATCGGCAATGTGCGGCGAATCATGAACGATCTCCTTCAGCCCACCCTGGCGGGTAGGCTGGATAAGTGATTGAAGCCTCGAGGATTGACGATGTTTCGGGAGCCATGGCCCATGCGTAATAGCCAGTGCCCTCAAAATAGAGCACGGGTTGTCCCCCGAGCTGGCCTATGACGCTGGACCCGGCGGCATAGGATTTGGGCAAGTCGCCCAAACCCAACGTTGGCAGGTTGAGTGATGCGTGCAGCACCTCCTCGTGTTTGTAGAGGCTTCGCGCGGCGGCATCTCCCCAAGCGCTATTGTCCCGGGCGATGGTTCTGAACCTCATCCACTCCAGCGCAGGTAGCGCTCGCATGTGCTGCAGCACCAGATCCTGGAAACCCTTTTCGTGGGCCAGCAGCTGCCGGTCATGTTCGTTCAGGAAATCGGTGATCATTCAGCCCACCTTCTTGCCGAAGTCGAATTCGACTTTCCAGCTATCCCGGTTGAGTTTGAGGTAAGCGGTGAATGGGCGCTTTTCACGGTTGAGAAATCCAGAGAGCTTCTCCGTAATCCCGCTCTTGAACAGCGCATCCGCTTCAGAAGCACTCAGCGGCCTACTGGCGATCACTGCACCGACTTTGAACTGGCACGCTTTGCATTCAAAGTGACCTGGTACCGCTGCAATCTCACCTGAGCAGCGTGGGCACTCAAGCTTGTTGGACGACATCGCCGGCACAGCTGGAGCTGGACGATCTGGGGTGCTGGGTGCTGAGTCGAACACGAACGTCGTTTTTCCTGTGCCGGTGTCCAGCCTCAGCTTCGCGGAAAACTTGGACTGCTTTTGACGACTCACGAAGCCCTTGATGACAGGTGTTTCACCCTTCACCAACAACAGTTCGACCTGGCCTGGAGTGAGAGTCTTTCCTGATACCTCGTGCCAAAGCACGAACTCGCAGCTGGAACATACGGTACGCTTGCCCCGGTTTTGCAATGCGCTCTTGCAGTTAGGACAGGGAACGCCTTCGCCAGCTGCGGGCGGGAGGGGCGTGATAGAGGCGTCCTTGGCCGTGGCTACAACGTCACGAACGAATTCCTCGGCGTAGCGCATGAAGTCGCTCAGGCTCATCGCTCCATCAGCGACTTGATCCAGCGAGCGCTTGAAGGCACCGGCTTGTGCGGGGTCTTTAACGCGCATGGGCAGAGCGTCAATCAAGCTCCTGGCTTCAGGGCTGGTCATGAGCTTTTTGCCCTTTCCCCCCGCCGGCACAAACAGGCTACGTCGCTTCATGTCGGCGATGATGCCTGCACGAGTGGCAGTAGTACCTATCCCCTCACCCTCTTTGAGCCGCTTTTTCAACTCCACATCGTCTACGTATCGATGCAAGTTTTTCATTGCATCGAGGAGCATGTTGTCGTCAAAGCGCGGTGGCGCAGTAGTCACCTTGCCTGTTGCACTTACTTCCAGCCACTGCAACAGATCGCCGATCTGCACATTAGGGAGTTCACCCTCGGGCCCTTCATCTTCGGCGGGCGCACCATCCAGCGGTGGGGGTTCCTTGTAAACAGCTTTCCAACCTTGCTCGGTTGGGCAGACACCAGTTGCGGCGAACACCTCACCAACCTGAACGCGAATGCGCAACACCATCGACCGATACCGGTAATCGGCTGCAAACTGGGCAAGATACGCCCGCACCACCATGTCGTACACGTTCCGCTCAGGCTCCGACCAGTCAGCCACATTGACTGGATTTTCCGGGATTGAAGGGATGATGCCGTGATGCGGGGTGGGTTCCCCCGTGGGAGTACGCATTTTCGCATCATTGAAGGCTGCTGATTTGCGGTATGGGTCCAGCTCACGAGCAATGGCCTGCAGATCTGGCCGCAGCTGTATGATGCCGGCGATCACGCAGGGCGCCTCGGCATGATGGGCTTCAGAAAGGAAGCGCACATCGGTACGAGGATATGTCATGACCTTGTAGGTGTCGTAGAGCTTTTGCGCGGCCTCCATTACCTCGTCACCGGTGTAGCCGAAGCGGCTGAAACCTTCCATTTGCAATTCATTCATGGACAAGGGAAGTGGGGGCTCCTTCTTCTTGTCGGTGACCGAGTGCTCGATGACTGAGGCTTCCCCGGGCACACCATCCTGCAGGCGTGCAAGGAGGGATTTAGCAACCCCTTCGTCGACCAGGCGACCGGATTCATCCAGGCCAGCCTGGTCATCCTGTGGCATCCAGCGGCCGCGGATTGAAATCCCAGCTTCGGCTGTGAAAACGGCAGTGATGTCTTGATAAGGGACAGGCTTGAAAGACTCGATCGCTCGGTCCCGCTCGCGGACGACGTACAGCAGAGGGCTTTGCACGCTACCAACGGGCAGCAATCCTTGGTGGCCCATGTCGCGCCCTCGAAGGGTCATCGCCCTTGTACCGTTCATGCCCAAAAGCCAGTCATAACGGCTCCGAGCAAGCCCCCACAACCGCCATCCACTGAACAGCGGGTCAGAGTTGTCACGCATATTGGCGAGTGCTTCGCGGACCTTGCTGGGGTTGTAGTCGTTGATCAACACCCGTTTAACAGGCTTGCGGCAGCGATAGTACTCAAGCGCCTCGTCGACCAGACTTTGTCCCTCGCTATCCGGATCGCCAAGGTGGTACACAACGTCACACCAGGCCAGAAGCTCTTTCAGCTTGCTGAGCCGGGGCCGTTTGCGAGGATCAGGCAGAATTTTCCATTGTTGTTCTGGTGGAATAATTGGCAGATCTTCCATCCGCCAAATTTTCCGACCCTTGCCGGTAGTAGGCAGATCGTCCGGCAAATAGTCATCAGGCGTCGCCTGTTGGAAGGCATGTCCATCCAGCCATACGCACCAGTCGTTACCATGTTTCGTCCAGCCTGCCCCACGATCAGAAGAGTGTCCATTGAGCACAGGGAATACACCCTGCGATAGCTGGGATTCTTTCTCAGCGATCCAAAGAATTTTTTCCATCAACCCTCCTTACCCTTAAGTCTGGAGCCGTCTGGACCTACCCAGCGACTGGTATGGTTTGCCTTGCCTTGATTCCGTAGAATAGCTATCATACGGAAAATCATAAACCATCACGGGTTATTACGGAAGGATTGCCTAATGGTTCCAATTCCCGCTCCACCGCCTGATGTCGCCCAAGACCTGGTACCTGCCTGCATGGTGCAGGCTGCTCGGGATTACAGCCTGCCATTGCGTGGCCTAATCGCTGTATGGCTTACCGAGAGCGGCAGCGGTGAACCGTTGAAGAGCGTGAACAAGAACGGGACGGTCGATCACGGGCCCTTCCAGATCAACACGGTTTGGGCAAACCGCCTGCAAAGCGAGTTCGGCGTCCCGCCCGAACTCATCACGAGCGATTTCTGCTGGGCGGCAAGGGCCGGCGCTTACATCCTGCGGTACGAAATTAATCAGGCCGGTGGGAGTTTTTGGGACGGTGTTGGGCACTACCACTCAAGAACTCCGAAATTCAAATATCCCTATATACAGCGCGTATATAACAACTCATTGAGATTCTAGGAGGGAATATGGCGCGCCATAACCAGGGTGAGTCTGATGGTATGGGAGTTGTGTGGTTGGTGATGATCGCACTTCCTGTTGTGTTTGGCTGGATGTGCTGGTCTCGCTGGCACGGCACGATCAGCTACTGGGGGTTGAAATGGGCTTGGCACCAACTTGGTGTGTTTGATTGGTCATTTATGCCAGATCAAATTCGCCTGTGGCGATACGAAGCGGCCCAGCTTGCGATGAACCCCTCGCAAGTAAAGTTTGCTGACTTGCTGCGTCTGCTCAATATTTCCGGGTACTTTTTCATTTTCATCCCCGTCATATTAGCGCTACGTGGATTTCGTGCGGCGCATCGGCACGCGGCTAACAAAACTCGCCGAGTTATCACAGTAGAAACGCTGCCATGGGTGATGTCTAACCATTCGCCCGCAATCATCCCGTCCTTGTATTACGGCGATCCGCACACGCTGCTTTTGAATGAAGATCCTGAGGAGCATCGCAGCGCGATCCATCCCGAAGAATGGGCTCTGCAGCGTGGCCTCATCGTCAACCGACGGCTCGACCGGGAGCGCTGCCGGGAGCTGCTGGTGAAAGACTTGGGTAGCCGGATCAAAAGCCTGAATGAGCTGAGTCCTACCGAGCGAGCCCTGTTTGCAGTGTTCGGCGCCAGGCTGTTATCGGATGGGCGCGATATGAAAAAGGCCCAGGAGCTGCTGGACGCTCTGAATCGTTCATGCCACCACAACACCTTTGAGGGAAAAAAGGGCTACCCCGATTTGAGCTTGGCTGACGATGCTTTCAAGAAGTATGCCATACACCCGGAAGCTCAAACTTTTCTTGATAAACACCCCTACCCTAGAACAATGCTTTATGCCATGCACCAGCAAGCTAGTAATTTGGGAAAATTGCCATCGTCTCAGTTTCGTTGGTTGAAAGGGATGGACCGCCCTTTGTTTTACGCGCTGAATTTAGGTAAGCGTAAAGCTCCGCTTATAGAAGCGGGAGCAGTTTACACGCAGACCCACTGGGAAAGTTACGCCGATGACACGGGTTATAGATTAACCGAGCCATTTATCGAAGATGCAATCGACGGGGTTGAAAAGTATCTGGCCAAGCTTGGTCTCGTCGACCTCAATACTGGAGATATCCAATGAAGAACCGAGACAAGATTCGTCAATACGACAACACCCTTCACATTCACTTCGGCTCGACTGGTGAAGAACGGAGTGTATCGTTGTTGCCCTTGGAGCGCGGGCTGTCTCTGAAGCGTGAGGGTAAGCAGATCCTCGTGACCAGCGCATTTGGCGGGAAGCTGGAGCAGGTCGTTCTCGAGTCCTTTGGCACCGAACAACTGGCTACTGACGCCTTTGATGCACTCCAGAGCGCTATTGTTTCGCATGGATTGCGCCGGCGCTGGACCTCCCGGGCCAAAGGGATCGTAAAGTGGGGAGTTATCCCCGCTTTCGCAATCATTTTTGCCCTCGGCCTGAACATGTTTGCGGCAAAACTGACCGGGCTGCAGGCGCCTACCGAGGCGCAGTATGGTTCGGGAAGCGGTCTCCAAACACCACAGACCCCTACCCCGACATTTGCCCCACAGAACCCACAGACATTCCAACAGCCTGCCCCAGACCTCTCTAACATCCCCGGCCTTCCCAAACCAACAGACCCGAAAATTGTCCGCGAGGCGATCAAGGCCGGGGTGGCTACCGGCAAGTATTCAGTGAAGCTATCCGAAGGGGCTAAAGGGACTGTCTACGTCTTCTCTGATCCTTCTTGCCCTCATTGCCAGAAATTCGAGCCTGAGCTCGAGCAGCTCGCCGCGGATCATACCGTTGAGATCTTCCCTGTATCGGTGATCGGTGGTGAAGGCTCAGCCAAGCCTATCGCACAGATGCTTTGCGCTCCGATCGAGCAGCGCGCCTCGATGTGGAAAGCCATCGCCAAGGGGCGGCCGATCGATGGGCCTGTATGCGAGGAAGGCCTTACCCATGTTCGGGCCAATGACCAAGTCTTCAGAAAACTGCAGTTCCTGGGCACCCCAACAGTGATCAACCAGCAGGGCGCGCAGACGCCGCTCACCCTTCCCAACCAAGCGGCAGCTATTGCCCAGTGGCTGGAACAGACGCAGGCTCAGTAGGGATCGCCCATGGGGAAGTACGTTAGATACAGTGACGAGTTTCTCGACCGAGTCCGCCAAGCAGCGGATTTGGTAGGGTTGATATCGCGTGACATTACACTGAAGAAATCGGGCAAAAACTTTAGCGCTTGTTGCCCCTTCCACAAAGAAAAAACGCCGTCGTTTAGTGTTTCCCCAGAGCGTAATTTCTACCGCTGCTATGGATGTGACGCGAAGGGTGACGCTATCACGTGGATGATGGACCATCACCACCTGCCCTTCCCTGATGCCGTTGCAGCGGTTGCCGAGTTTTCGGGCATCCAACTCCCTGAGCCCTGCCAGGATACTGCGGCAGATCAAGCCCGGAATGCAGAGTTGGCAGCCATGTACCGAGCCCTCAAGGATGCCCAAACCCTCTATGCCGGAGGCATTCAGAGGAATGCAAAGTCATATGGCTACCTGACTCAACAGCGAGGGTTGAGTTCCGAGACGATCGGTAAATACGGTTTAGGCACCGTAGGTACTGGTATTGCAGATCTCCTGCTGAAGCGCCACGACCGGCAGATCCTGATTGATTGTGGTCTGGTATGTGAAGCCGAAGATGGCCGGTTATTTGACAGATTTCGAAGCCGGATAATGATCCCGATTCACGACCACGGCGGGGCCCTGGTTGGCTTTGCTGGCCGATCTGTTATTGAGAGCCCTGACCGAACGCCTAAATACATTAACTCGCCAGAGACGAAACTTTTTCATAAAGGCGAGGAGCTGTATGCCTTCAACATCGCCCGCCAATTCATCCGCGCTGACAGACATGCGGTGGTGGTCGAAGGCTTTTTCGATGTGTTGAGCCTCCACCAGGCTGGTGATTCGCGGGCAGTTGCTCCCATGGGCACGTCCCTTACCAATGTGCAAATGCGTAGGCTCTTTCAAAACGCAGATACCGTTACATTCGCCTTCGATGGCGATAAAGCGGGACGAAAAGCGGCTTTAAGATCCTCTGCGGTTGTTTTGGAAGAAATGTGCGATGGGAAAAATGCTCAATTCTTATTCCTTCCAGAAGGTACCGACCCGGACAGTGTCCTGCGAGAAAACGGTCTCGAATATTGGATTGAGATGCTGAACCAAGCGCAACCGCTCAGCCGTTTTCTGACCGATTTTGTTAAGCACCGTCTGGATATCGAGATCCCCGAATCCCAGGTTAAAGCAGCGGAGCGCGGTCGGGCTGTCATAGCCCGTATTCGCGATGCGGCTCTCTTCAAAAAAGCGCTTAGCTTGCAATTTGAACGCGCTATTGGCATTACCTTGAGCGCGTAGGAGACGATTAATGGCTATCGATTCTCAACACGAGATCCAAGCTGGACGCTTGTCCAGAGACACCCGGTCAGCTTGGACCCGATTTATGGTCTCACTTCATCGGCCAAATAACTTCAAGCTGGCGATGCTCGCACTTATTGGGTTGATGATCTATCAACCTGCCGCGTGGCCTGTTTGGATACTGATCATGTGCATGATGGTTATGTCCTTCAATGATCAGCGTTTTCGAATGCCATTGCGCATGCCAAAAGACATCGGTGGTAAAGATCGAACTGATTATTACGAAGAACTGGTCGAACAAAAAACCTTGTGGGGCTTATTTAAAAGCTCTCGGACGTTTCGCAAGCTCCTTGCTGCTGGTGGCATCATGTATCTGGGGTATTTGCGTACGCCAAACGCCGAGGGCATTGCAAGGAGTGAAGACGAAGGTCGAGAACTTTGGCTCAACAACTCCGACTGCCGTACGCATATGTGGATTCCTGGAACCACCGGCAGTGGAAAAAGTGAAACTCTCATGGCGCTGTTCTTCAACGCACTTTGCTGGGGATCGGGAGCTTGCTACGCAGACGGCAAAGCAGACTCCAACCTAGCATTTTGCCTGTGGTCGCTTGCCAGGCGCCTAGGCCGTGAAGATGACTTCTTGATCCTCAACTATTTGACCGGGGGTATGGACCCATTCGATAGCATGGTGGCACGCGAGAATGGAAAAGAGTGGACCTCGGACTTTAGAGCGCAGTCGAACTCGCTGAATCCCTTTGGTGACGGTGCTGCCGACTTTTTGCTGCAGCTCTTGGCGTCGCTGCTGCCTGCGGCCAGTGGCGATGGTGCGAAGTGGCAAGAAAAAGCGATCAACATGGTCGACGCAGTGATCAGGACGCTCTGCTACAAACGCGCCAGGGGCGAAATTGAAATTTCCGTTGCTACCTTCCGGCATTATCTCGCGCTGAAGAATCTGGTCGAGCTATACAAAGAAGGCCAGCAGGGACTGATTCCCGAGACTGCCTACCTGCCTATCAAAGCGTACTTTGAGACCGGCCTGCCGGGCTTCAACCCCGACTTGGTGGACGATCCTTCTAAATGGGACGCGGAGGTATTTAACCAGCATGGCTATTTGACTGGTCAATTCTCGCGAATTTTCTCGATGATGATGGATACCTACTCGCACGTGTTCAGCGACAAGTATCCGGAAATCGACATGATGGATGTGTTGCTTAACGATAGGCTGCTTGTGGTGATGATCCCGAGCCTGGAGAAATCAGCCTCCGAAGCGGCATCGCTGGGCAAGCTCTATATCTCGTCCATTCGGTTGATGATGGCACAGAACCTCGGTTACAAACTGGAGGGGACGAAAGAGCAGGTGCTCGACACAAAAGCGACCAATGCGCCCAACCCCTACCTCATCATCAGTGATGAGCTGGCTTACTACTTTGCTGCAGGGATCGCTGTAATGTTCGCACAGGCTCGTAGTCTGGGCTTCATGATGGTTGCGGCAGTTCAAGACATGCAAGGTCTGAAACGTGGCGAGGCAGCTGACGAAGCTGCTTCGATGCTGGCCAATACCAAGGTTAAGTGGGTGCTCGCATTGGAAGACCCTGAGGACACCTACGACTTCATCCGCAAGGCTGGCGGTGAAGGGTATTACAGTGTCCTGGGTGGCTACGATGAAAGCTCCGGTGCCATGCAGTCCTCTTTCCGCGCTCAAGCGGGAGCCAATATTGAGAAACGTAACAAGATCGAGCTGCCTGATTTGAAAAAGCTCCAAGCCGGCGAAGGCATGGTCATCTTCAAAGATAGCGTTGTTCCGAGCTCCAGTTTCTACATCCCGGATGAGCACAAAAAAACTAGCAAACTGTCGGCACGTATCAACCGGTTCCTTCAAATTGAGCGACCAGAATATTCGCGGCTACCTCACAGCGCCGAAAAGATCAGCATAACCGATCACCATTCAGTCGATTACGTAACTGCCCAGTTGCGCAGAGTCGAATCCGCCTACTATCCAAAGCTGGATGATCCGGTTCTCGATGAAATTGTGGCAACGGCAGCTCACATGGACACTATTACCCGGTTTGAAGTGAGCCCTGAACAACGCGGCATTGTGTTGTTCCAAGCTGCTCGAAAAGCAGTACACGCTGCAGAGGCGAAAGGGCTCTCCGGCTATTACCACCAGGTTCGTGATGAAGACGAATTCGAGGAGTTGCTGGGTGATGAAGGGGATGATCTAGAGATACCCGAAGAAGCCTTCGACGACTAAGGAGTTTTTATGTCCACAGCTATCAAATTGGGGAACGACTACTGGAAACTCAAAAAAGATAACGTTGAGTTACCTGTTGTTTGGTCAGAGGACCGAGTTTCGAATCACCATGTTGGTGTTGCCGGGACATCCGGTGCTGGTAAAACTCATTGGATTCGCGAGTTCGTGACGAACATGAATGAAGAGATCGAAATCGACATCTTCGACTATCACGGTGATATCGAGATCCCTGGCACAGAGACCGTCATGTTTAGTGAGTCATCACGCTACGGGTTCAACCCGCTCATTCTAAATACTGATCCGCATTATGGCGGTGTTCGTCGCGCAGTGAATGACGTCATTGAGTCGATCAATTCAACCTCAAGAAAGCTCGGCGGTAATCAGGAAGGTGTGCTTCGGCATTTGCTAACAGATGCGTACACCGCCCGCGGCATACTGCCTGGTGATCCTCGTACCTGGGTGCGGCGTGAAGCGACCGAGGATGAAATTCGCCACTTAATTCAGACAAAGCAGTGGAATGACCTCCGTGGTGTTTACCCTACGCTACCTGATGTGATCCGGCTTGCGAAACGAAAGCTGCGTTCACTTTGGATGGGGGTGGACGACAGTGGCGATGGAAAAAAAGCCTTGAGCTGTTTTGAGGAATATTGCAGGTGCATGTCGGCGGTGAACAAAAGGCGTACTGAACTCGCAAAAGCAAAAGCGCGAGGCGATGATGCAGATATGGAGGCACAGCAGAAGCGACTCAATTCGGCAAAAGACAAAGCAGCCGAGGCACATATGACCTTCCTAAATAATATTGAAACTGGCCATGAGTTTGAGGATGTCATCAAGTACCACAGCAAGGACGTTGTATTAAGTGTGATCACTCGACTTGAGAATCTTCACGCTACTGGCATTTTCAACCCAAACCCTCCCCCGTTTGGTAATGCAAGGGTGCGGCGCTACAATTTGAAACCTTTGGCTCAATCCGAGGACGAACTAAAAATGTTCGTGCGCTTCCGCCTCCGTTCCATCATCCGCGAGATGATGCAACGAGGTGAGTCTGGTGGAAAGCTGCGGCGCCTTGTTGTGTTGGATGAATCCAAGAAATTTAACGATGAGGACGTTAGCAATCCTATTAACATCATCGTCACTGAAATGCGTAAGTTTGGGTTGTCCATTCTATTGGCAGGACAGTCCCCAGCACATTTTAGCTCTGACTTCATCAAGAACGCTGGCACCTTGCTGCTTCTGAACCTGGCCACTGCCGATTGGGATGAGGCTGCCCGCAAGCTCAAGATCGATGTGAAAGACCTAAAGTATTTACGTCCCCAGACCAGCGGTGCAGTCCGTATGCTGGAGAAAGGACAAATCGCGCAGTTCAAGCAAATTCATTTTTGAACTGCATTCCCGGCTTGAGCGCTACGCCTGACCATAGGAAAACGTGACCATGGATACGACCGCCCCGATAGTGCTGTACGTCTACCGCTGCGAGGCTTGTGGGCATGCCGGCCAGTTGCAACTTCCGGAATCTGCGCCCGAGGTGACGACGGCCTGTGCGTCGTGCGGTTCCGAGGTCCAGGCCGAGTGGGACGGCGGTGTTGAGCTGGCCTCCAACGAACACGACTAACGGAAAACCTTCTGAGGAAGTTGTCCGCTCAGTCCAGCTCGCTGTCGTTTTCCAGGCTGATGGCGTCGGCCGGCTTGTCGTCGCGTAACCCGACGAACACGGCGTGCCGAACCTTGCCGGCCGGGGTAATCTCCGCGAACTTCACTTCACACACCTGCTGCGGGGCAAGCCACACAACCCCTGCGCGCTCCATACGGGGCGGGTCGATGAGAGGGGTGCGATCCTGGGCAAGCGGTGCGAGAGCAACCCGTAAAGCCTTTAGGGTACGCTCGCTGATCCCGGAGCGAACCCTCCCTGCGTAGACCAGCTGACCATCGTCGTTATGCAGGCCCAGCAATAGCGAGCCAATGCCGGCTGCAGCCCGTGTGTAGCCGGCTATGACGAATTCTTGCCGATTGCCACACTTGAGCTTCGCCCAGGCACCGTCCCGCGCGCTGCTGTATCGGCTACCGTCTCGCTTCCCGACGATTCCCTCTAAGTTCATCCGGCAGGCATTGGCAAGCAATTGCATCGGGTCAGCATCCAATGTCACGGAGAACCGCACTCGCTCCATTGGGCAATGCTCAAGAAGCGCCTCGAGGACCTGTCGCCTAAGCTCGACAGCTTCACCTCTAAGATCCGCACCATTGAGATACAGCAAATCAAAGGCCACATATACCAGGTCATCGGTGGCCTTTGAGGCGAACGCCGACTGCAGGGCTTGGAAGGCAGGTCGACCGTCATCCTCCTGGATCACGACCTCACCATCGAGCCAGGCCGAATGCACGGCCAGGCGTTCTAGGTCTTTGGTAAGCAGTGGCATACGATCGGTCCAGTCAAAACCGTTCTTCGTAAAAAGCTGCACCTGGTCACCATCGATCCGGACTAAAAGGCGATACCCGTCGTACTTGATCTCGTACCTCCATTCGCCTTGCGGAGGCCGAGTCGTCAAAGTCACCAGTTGTGGAGCGATCCAACCCGGATTCGGTGCCTTGGGTGGTTGCACGATCCGCGACCTCGCTAACTGAGATTTCCCTTCAGAGTGGAGTGCTGGATTGTCAGAAAGATCACCTCGTCCGCCCAAAGGATGGTATGAACTCTCAGGTTGAGGGCTGTTAACATGTTCCTTTTGCCGCGTAACTGAGTTGAGTTTTTACCGGAATGCCGGCGGCATTTAGCAAGTGTTGGAGCATTGAATGGAAGCAAGCCTACCGAGGATCGTAAATCCGGCTGCGATCGGTAAACCACGGGACTATGACCACCTACTGGGCACCATGAAAGATCTTCACCTGTCCCTGCAGGTGGGCACTTCGAGGCACGCCATCAAACGCCGTAGAGAAGCGTATGGATTGCCGCCCTACACCGTAGCGCAAGCTATCGCTCCTTATACGCACTTGCTGGGGGTTATCTCGGATCGTTCTGTTGCAGCTCGATGCGGCGTCTCGGCCCACATGGTGAAAGTCTACAGGGAGTCCCAAAAAATTCTGCCGGTGTTTAGGCCCAAACCGCGGCAGCAAAGCCTACCCATAGGACACCCTCTGAGGGCCTACAAGCCCCTTTTCGGCTTCGTGAGTGATCAAGAGATAGCTCGAGTGTCCGACGTGCCGCTCGATGCCGTACAGCAAGCGAGAGAGTCGCTCGGGTTCGAGCCAGTCGCTCCTCTACTCCAACCCATCGAAATAGCCCCTCTGCAGGACTTCCATGGTCCTTTGCTGGGTTACGAATCCCTATTGCACAGCATGTCGATCGCCAAGATCAGCCGCATTGTAGGGGTCCCTTACAGCATCATCGAAAAGCGCCGTGATTTTCTCGGCGTGAAGCCTTACGAGCGCGTATCCAGAGCTGTTAGATACAACCACCTCTTGGGTGTTATCCCCCATTCATTGTTGGCCAAACTCGCAGGCATTTCGGCCTCACGAGTACAGGACCTGAGCCGCGCTAAGAAGCATGCGACCTGACTTCGCGCCGGTTTAGCAGCTCGGTTTGCTAGAACCTTCGCATGGTAAGCTGGTGTTCTGCTTGCCCCCCCAACTGGCCTAGCCGCTCTCCATCTCCGAGGCTGGGCCGATGCTTCATTTAAGATTATCTGAGGCCCCAGTATGGCTACCAAATCGACCCCGCTCTACGGACGTATTACCTCTGCGCAGGTCCTCGAAGTGCTCAAATACAGCAGCGGTAGTGACCTCAAAACCCAGCAGGCCCAGCTCACTGCTACCTGCAATCAGCTGGAGCAGCTCAGTACCCCCAGTATCGGCCTTAGCGAGCTCCTGGATATGGAGGACCGCGACCTGCTTAAGCGGGCTGCAGTTCTCCTGCGCGACCTTAACCGTCACGTTGAGCGGGCAAAAGAGGTACGGGTTGAACTCGAAAAACGAGAAGACAAGGCGCGTAAAGCCTATTTGGTAGCAATCAGCGGGCTGATCGCGAAGCGCTTCCCTTCAGTCACCGATGAGACTCCCGGGCGAGCTGAGCAATTGTTGGAGATCATGGAGCTTCATCTGGCCTTATTCGACTGCAACTACCTGGAAGACTATTACGAGGGGGCTTTCGTCGCAATTCGGGCGGGATTTTGACCGTTTCGAGAGTGGCGAGGAGACACTTACTCAGGCGGTAAACGGCGCTGCGCAGAACTTGCGGTACGACCTTGGGCAACGGTTGGGCTATTCGAGCAAGCAACCCGATCCAGCAAAAGCACTGCAGGCTGTGATCGAGGAGGCCGATCGGCTGCGCCCAGCAGCCAAGGCAAAGAATCAGGGGTTGTTTCAACGCATCGAGCGCGTGTTGGCAAGGGAGCAAACCATCCGCATCACTGCCGATCCACACCAGTCGTAACTGACTTGCTCACTGATTGAGTTCAACCCGCGCTGGCGGGCTGATGGTTCACATGCTGTCGATGAATGCCGCTACACGTTCCACTGTCGGTTTACTCAGTCGGTGGTAGTCCACGAAGTGGAAGAACCCGTCTTCCTCATCGAGCTGGGCGAGCTCATCAGCGTTGAACGACCAGCGCTGGCCACCGTGCTCAAATTCCTGCCAGTCATCGTGGGTAGCTGTTTCGGTTAATCGGGTACTCACGTTCCTTGCCCTCCTCCAAGCTTAGGGCTTGCAGCTGGTGTGTGCGATCAGCCAGCCATGTGGAGCCGCTGTTTCTGCAGGGCCGGCACCATTTGAAATGTACAAGTATGACCCCCAGGCGCCGATGCAACGACTGTCGCAGTCAGCGCTGTTTGCTGCAGTACATGTACTTCCACGACCTCCTCGGTAACGTCATAGAACTGTGCGGTAAGGTTCGCTGCGATGCCGCTGTAAAACACATCGTAAAATGAGAAAATACGGTTAGTTTCTAGAGATCAATGAGAATGAAGAAGGCTCTGCCCACTTTGCCGGTCCGCAGCATCGGCGTTAGCGGTCGTAGCGTCACAGGCATCGTACCGCTGATGGGTCGGTTTGAATCGACCCTCGAGCGCGACCTAATGGAGCTTGTCCGCTTCGATCGCCGCGTCAGCAGCTTCCTACCTCAGCCCGTTAGGATCGAATACAAGGGCGATGCCGGTGAGGAGCGGTCGTACACGCCCGACGGCCTCATCACATTCCAGGAATCGGCGTCATCACCGCCGCCAATCCTTTATGAGGTCAAATACCGAGCGAATTTTCGCGAGCAGTGGCGAAACCTGTTGCCCAAATTTCGCGCGGCAAAATCGTACTGCGCTGAGCGCGGGTGGCGTTTTGAGGTCTACACGGAACGGGAAATCCGCACGCCATATCTGGATAACGTCAAATTTCTTTGGCCGTTTCGAAGCCGAGAGCCTGGCCCGCTTCAGCGCGCCCAAGTCGTGGGTGTATTTGAAAGCTACAACTTGATCAGTGTGGGCAACCTCCTTGGAATGCTTGCTCCTGATCCAAGCAGCGCGGTGAGCTGATCCCCGTGTTGTGGAACCTGATCGCAAAGGGCGTCGTTTGTTGCGACCTGAATATTCCGTTAAGCATGACGAGCGAGCTCCACAGATTCGACAGCGCAAATAGCGTGGTCAGTTGCGCCGTGTTCTTGGCCAAGCCGCGAAAGCGAGTCTTCACATAGCCGAACTGGCGTTGGATCACCCGGAACGGGTGCTCCACTTTCGCACGTACTTGCGCCTTGGCCTTTTCGATCTTGCGCTTGGCTTTGTATAGTACGCTGCGTTTACTCAAGTGTTTGTAGGTGCTGCGGCGGGCAGCGATTGCCATATCACCTGGCGCCCCTCGTGTTCAGGCCGCTTTTCCACGCCTGTGTAGCCCGCATCCGCACAGACGACATTCTCTTCGCCATGCAGTAGCTGAGCGACCTCCGTCACGTCAGCTACGTTCGCGGCAGTGCCGTGAACGTGATGTACCAGGCCCGACTCAGCATCGGCACCAATATGCGCCTTCATGCCGAAGAAGTACTGGTTGCCTTTCTTCGTCTGGTGCATTTCCGGGTCGCGTTTGCCTTCCTTATTCTTGGTCGAACTGGGGGCGTGGATGATCGTGGCATCGACGATCGTGCCCTGGCGCAGCGACAAGCCTTTGTCTCGCAGGTACGCGTTGATGGTTTCCAGAATACACGCCGCCAACTGGTGCTTCTCCAGCAGATGCCGGAAGTTCATGATCGTCGTGTCTTCGGGGATCGGGGCGCTGAGCGTCAGTCGAGCGAACTGGCGCATCGAGGTGATCTCGTACAACGCTTCCTCCATAGCGGGGTCGCTCAGTGAAAACCAGTTTTGCAGCAGATGAATGCGCAGCATGGTTTCCAATGGATAGGGTTTGCGACCGCCACCTGCCTTTGGGTAATGCGGCTCGATCAATGCGACCAGTCCGCTCCACGGTACGACCTGTTCCATCTCGGCCAGGAAACGCTCACGACGGGTTTGCTTGCGCTTACCGGCATATTCGAAATCGGAGAAGCTCATCTGACTCATGGGCAAGACTTCTTGGCGTGGATGAACGGAGCGCTATTTCAGCACAGGTCCGGCTGCCTGTGCTGACTTGATCGGAGAGTCCCTAAACACCCTGCCTAGTGAAAAACTTGTGGGGGTGGATGCAGCGTCAACACCCTCCGTCGCTACAAACCAAGTACCGATTTCAGGTCGATTTCTGGGGGCACTGCGGTGTCGAACTTGTAGCCCTTAATGACCAGGTTGTAGTGCGAGGCCAGCAGGGCCTTAGCCGATTCGCCATCTTTAAGTTCGAGGCAGTCGACCAGACGGGAATGCTCATTTCGTAGCTGACAGTAGTCGAATCCTGAACGGTACAAGGCATTGATAAGCGCTTCTTGGCGTCGAAGCTGGGTATGGATTTGATTCAGGATGTCGTTCTGCAGAAACGAAATGAGTAGCGAGTGAAACTGCCGGCCAAGCTGGTCGCCAAGATCGTGGTCGTGGTTTTCGAAGGCAACTCGCTCCTTCAGGGTATGAGCCCGTAAAGTTTCTAGATCTTTTTCACTGATGCTGCGGGTCAACTGGTCAATGACCCCACTTTCCATGACCAGCAGCATTTGATACAGCTGGTAGGCGTCATCGAAGGTGGGGCAGGCAACTGTTGAGGAGCGTTTAGGCGAGACCACTACCAGCCGATCCTGTGACAAGCGTATCAACGCTTGCCTTACAACGGTGCGGCTTACTTCGAACAGCTCAGCGATGTCCCGCTCGTTCAGCTTGGTCCCTGGCGGTAGTCGGCGATGATAGATGGCGTCTGAAATAGCGGAAACAATTTTTTGAGTGAGCATGGCACCAGCTATCAATGGAAGTTAGCAGCCGGGTAGCCTATCACACCGCCTTCTCCGGCGGGATTGGCACTGTCTTGGGGAGCCTCCGCAGAAAATGGTCCGAAAAGGGGCGTTTTGGTCGAAAAGCCCAACATAAAATCCCGGCGCAGCCCTCAGAAACCTGATCACCGAGACAGCTTGTGGATCTGGCATGAAGGATGCTTGCGTCAGATGGCTACTGGTATACCAGATATCCAATCTGGCATTTCAGTGTCTACTTCGACTACTAGCTCCAGCCAGTTGCCATAAGCAAGGAGCCCCACAGCGCAGGTCTGTATGAAGAACTCTCCACCTAGAAATAATGCGCGCTTCATTTCAATGCTCTTAATGGCATGCCAGCACGTAATGGTGATGTACGCCGGTGCCGTGGCGATTCCATTGGTGCTGGGTGCGGCGCTTGGATTGTCTAAGGCCGACATCGCTTTTCTAATCAACGCCGACCTATTCGCGTGCGGGATCGTCACGATCATTCAAGCGTTAGGTGTGGGGCCAATAGGTATTCGCATGCCTGTAATGATGGGGGTAACGTTCACAGCTATTGGCCCCATGATTGCAATCGGTTCCGACGCTACAGTGGGCTTGTCGGGAATCTTTGGGGCTACCATCGCTGCTGGTTTGTTCGGCTTGGCTGTCGCGCCATTGGTGGGGAAACTCCTGCGTTTTTTCCCGCCCGTGGTGACGGGAACAGAGATCGTCGCAGTAGGACTTTCGCTAATGTCCGTAGCTGCCGCTTGGTCTGGCGGCGGCTTTGGGAATCCGGACTTTGGTCGACCTCTCTACCTTGGAATCGCTGCCGCAGTGTTGGTCTGTATTCTGCTAATTGTGCGGTATGCCAAGGGTTTTCTGAATAACATATCTGTACTTCTAGGGCTAGTATTTGGGTTCGCAGTGGCTGCGGTGGCGGGTTTAGTAAGCCTGGAGGGGATTCAGGAAGCACCAGTGTTCGGGCTTATCAAGCCCTTTCATTTCGGCATACCGACCTTCCATATCTGGCCAATCGCAGCCATGTGCATCGTGATGCTGGTCACCTTCATCGAGTCCACCGGAATGTTCATCGCCCTAGGCGAGATAGTAGAGAAACCAATGGACGAGCGAACGCTGGTTCGGGGTTTTCGTGCTGATGCTGCAGGCACTATGATTGGCGGCATATTCAACACGTTCCCTTACACCTCCTATGCGCAGAACATAGGCCTGGTGAGTATCACCGGGGTACGGAGCCGTTGGGTTTGCGCTTTTGCCGGAATGATACTGATTGTGCTTGGGTTATTTCCGAAGGTCGCGTATTTCGTCGCCTCCATACCTCCTTTTGTGTTGGGTGGTGCGGGCATTGTAATGTTCGGCATGGTGACTGCTAGCGGGATGAAGGTCTTGGCTCGGGTAGACTTCAAGAAAGTGGGCAACCTTTATATAGTGGCGATCAGCCTTGCGGTAGGCCTGCTGCCGGTAGTGTCTCCGCAATTCTTCAATAAGTTACCGTCTGCGTTAGGGCCTATTCTTGAAAGTCCTATTCTACTAACCGCGATCGTCGCCACTCTCCTTAATTTGTTCTTCAATGGAGTAGCTGCGAAACCAATGCGTCAAGGATCCGAATCAACTCCTGCTCAATCGCAAACTCTATAAAGTAGAACTCAGTAATGTTGATAAATGTTTTAGAAAATATGAAGTGGTACCTGCCTTAATGCTCCCAGGTCAGGATTGCGCTTAGCGACCGTTATCGGTCGCTTTTTTTTGCCTCTGAAACTCCCGATTATTATGGGGCGCGGCCGCACCATCACGTTGCAAGAGAGAGAGATTATCCCGCACCGTAATACGCCGCCATTTATTTATATGCTCTCACACAGCGCAAAAGATTTTTTTATGTGTTGATTTCGTCGGTAAAATCTGCGCAATAGAGTGTTTGGCTGGCCCCATACTTGCTATGTATAAATAGCTGATCGCTCGGTCAGTTTTATATATTGGAGGTAAGATGGAAGTTAATAAGTTGGTCGCTGCGGTAGGCTCTGCTGGGCTGCTGGGTATCACTTGTCTCCCACTATCTGCATTTGCAGACATGAATTGGCATAGCGACAGCCTTACATACCAATATGGTAAAGAGTTCAAAGTCGATGCCAAGACTGTTCAGACCATCACCTATGAACATTTTAGCGATTGGTCGTGGGGCGACGTGTATTTTTTCATTGATAACAACTGGTATCCAGGAGGTGGGACCTACAATGACGGGCATCATTCTATCTACAGTGAGACGGCGCCGCGTCTTTCACTTGGCAAAATGTTCAACAGCAACCTTGCCTTTGGTCCGATCAAGGATGTGCTAATCGCAACAAGCATTGAATGGGATAAGAACGACCGGAACGGTTCACACGATCAGGTCAATTATCTACTAGGCCCGGGATTTGATCTCGCTCTTCCAGGATTCGATTATTTCCAGATAAATTTCTATTACCGCAAGCCAGATGGCGGCGCCGCGCCCTCTGGTCAATGGCAGATTACTCCAAGCTGGGCTTATACGATTCCGATGGGACGCTCCGATCTAGTTATCGATGGTTATTTGGACTGGGTAGTCAATAACAAGGGGAGCTACCATCGCAATTTGCTCTTCAATCCCCAGGTAAAATATGACATTGGCAAGTATCTAGGCTATAAAGCGAAGCACTTCTATGCAGGTATCGAGTATAATAATTGGTCTAACAAGTACGCCATTAAGAGTACCAAGGAGTTCAATACCAATCAGAATGTGACAAGCCTGATTGTGAAATACTATTTTTAACTATAGTGGCGGGCTGGTAGTTCGCCATTTATAGTTGGCAGAGCCAGAAATTAAAAAGGCCACCCGAGGGTGGCCTTTGCATTCCGGCGAGTGATTATACCGTGGCTTTGGTGACGCCGAACGTCTTGTCGAACATCGCAGCAATGTGCCCCCCAACCGTGATAGGTGCCGGGTAGGTAGTGTCAGGCTTGCGAAGTGACGGTACTACTTCGACCTCGTAGTAGTAATCCAGGTCAAAGAAGGTAGGAATCGAGTAACGCGCGGCGTCTTGTCTCGCGTTGAAGACCCGATGCATGGTGGAGTGATACAGGCCATCCGTTAGCAACGGAACCATGTCGCCCAGATTCACAACGAAAGTACCATCAATGTAGGGGGCTTTCAGCCATTCCCCGTCGGCATTACGTACCTCCAGACCACCCACTTCATCCTGCAGCAGGAGAGTGATTAGACCCCAGTCGGTGTGTGCGCCGGCACCCAGCTGATTTTCACGAGCATCGGCCGGCTGACTTGGATAGTGAAGCATCCGAGTGATGATCATTGGTTCCTTGAGACCTTCGTCGAAAAAGTCTTCAGGCAGTTGCAGTGATAGCGCGAGTAAGCGAACCAGCCTACGGCCGAGTAGATCCATGTACTGCATGTAATCTTCGGTATGCTGACGAAAACGTGGATTCCCTTCTGGCCATTGATTGGGGCCATGGTAAGGAGTCTTGCGCTGAACATGGGGATGCGCCTCGGTTAGCTCTCGCCCCAAAAGGAACCCTTCCTTCAAATCGGGTGGCGAACCCTCGTCCAAGGTTTGTGCCGCGATAGGCTCATAGCCACGCAGACAACTCGATTTCTTAGAGTTAATTCGCATCTTATCTTCAAGCGGAGTTCGGAAATAATCTTTGGCCACCGCGAATTGCGCCTGTTGCAGCTCTAACGGAACGCCGTGGTTTTTAATGTAAAAAAAACCAGTCTGTCGAGCAGCTTTATGAATTTCCCAAGCTACTGCCTTGCGTTTTTCAATATCGTGAGAAAAGCTGTCGAGCAAATCGATAACAGGAATGTTTTTTGCCACTGATGGCGGGGTGTAAATGACCATTTCCAAGCCTCATTCAGCCAAATGTTTTAGTAGCAAGGCAGCGTTTCAAATTGAATCGGTTCGGCACGAATTTTCGGGCGCCGATGCTCGGCTCGGCGCTTCGCCCAGTGCCAATCCTGATTAGTGCGGTGCGTCTCCTGCTGGGAAAATCCCCGACATTACTGTAAATCCAGGAACTCGCTTGACTGCATCCAGCCACAAACGTACGGAGGGATAATCTTGCAGGCATAGTCCTGCTTCGTCGGCCATCGCTACATACGGAAAACAGGCAATGTCAGCCACAGTCGCATGTGCCAACGGGCATAAATAATTGAAGCCCTGTTGACGCTGCATCCAAAGATGCTTATCCATTACATTCAGCAGATCGTAAGCGCGAGAGCGGCAACTCTCAGCATCGAAGTCGTACATGAAAAGCTCGTGCAACCGAGCAGCTGAGATGGACCCAGTCAAACTGTCCGCGAATGCTAGCCAGATCTGGATATCTCCAAGCACGTCGGGGCGATTGACCGGATACCATTGACGCGTCGAGTCATACATCGCAGCGAGATGAACCAATATCGCCTGGGAGTCTCGAATGGTTTTTTCACCATCCTGCAAAACTGGCAATTGCCCCATCGGATTAATTCTCAGAAATGCTGGGGTTTTATGTTCCCGCCCTGGGTAAAACTCCACAACCTCGGTCTTGTATTTTAGACCTAGAATCGACATCATTAATCGGACTTTGAAGCAATTGCCAGACAACTCGAAATCGTAAAGTTTTAACATGGGGCACCGATTAAATATTCAACACCAGCTTCTTGGAATTACAGCCCGACACACATGGCATGATTAGCTTCCCACTTTCCTTCTCTTTGGCGGAAAGGTAGACGTCTTCATGATTTATATCGCCACTGATAACAGGGGTGACGCAAGCCCCGCAGACGCCTTGCTCGCAGGAGTAATCTATTGTTATGCCGTGATCCAGACACGCCTTTAGAAGTGTTTGCCCTGGTTCGACGGTGAACTCTTGGCCTGTAGAATTTATTGCGACTTGGTACCCGGTCGTTGTGGTGGCGGGGCCTGAGCCTGTGGAAGGCGTCAGACCAAAGTACTCGAAGTGAATCTGCTCTGGGTAAACCCCGCTTGCTGAGCAACTGTAGCCACCAACTCGATCATCTGTTGTGGACCACAAACGTACACATCGTGCTTGTCGCTATCCACCGACTGCAGCAGTTCAGTGATCGTTCGTTGGGTCCCAAGGACATCCAATCCTAGATAAGGTGGATGATCACTGGCCAAGGTAGCGATTCGATCCGGGAAGGCGATATGTTGCTCACCTCGCGCCAGGTAATGAAAACCATAGGGGCGCCCTACGTACTGCAGATGCAAAGCCATCGCCAAGATCGGTGTGACCCCAATGCCACCCGCGATCAGCAATGGTGTGCGGCCAGGCGGCTGTAGGATGAACTGGTTTCGTGGTAGTGAGACCAGGATTTTGGTGCCGACGTGCACATCAGCGTGCATGCTGCGCGAGCCGCCTCGTGAGTTCACTTCATGCTTGACTCCGATCACCAGCACGTCCCGTTCCTCCGGGGTGTTCACTAAAGAATACTGGCGTAGGTGTCGGGAGGGCGTGAGCACGCTGACATGCATTCCCGGTTCGAGATCGAATTGTTGTGGCTCGTCAGGCGTGAGCCAATAAGAGTCAATGTCCGGAGTTTCACTACGACGTGACGTCACGGTGCACCAGAACTGGTGGTTCGCTGTAGCCTTGCGTGTTGCCGCCACTGGTACGGCATCAGATGCAATTAGTCGGACAGGGGAGCCGCGACGTTGCTAGTGCTCTCCCGCGCGGGCAAGAACAAATTTCCCAGAATATCAATGAAAGTCGACTTACGCTCTAAGGACACGGGTTGGTTAGAGAAAAGGCGAGCATGAATTACTGCTCGTCCATCCGACTCCGGCTGCACGAACAGCCGTAGGGTGTCCAAAAGGCCTGCGCACTTCAGGTCTATAATAAGGCCGGTGGCCAGCACCTGAACCCCATCGGTAGAACTGCCCAAAACAGGAGCGAATAACGTTGCTGCTTCTTTGAGCAAGCCTGCGGCTGCAGTGGCGCTCATGGGAACAGTATGACTGCGTAGGTTGCTCGCTACGGCTGCATCGATCGGTGCAGAGTTGTTCGGTTTGTGTTCAGATCCAGCGGCCTCAAGCCGAGCAAAAACTACACCGTTCACCTCCGTACACTGGAACGTGCGAACGCATGCAGTGCTAGGTTTTGCGCCGGGATGTGCCGGTACAAAGGAGCACTGCCCCGAGCCGCTCTCGTATTTCCAGCCGTGGTATTGGCATTTGAGCTGGTCGCCGACATTCACGCCTAGGCTTAACCGCACACCACGGTGTGGGCAACGATTCTCCCATACGTTTACTTCACCTGCGTCGTCACGCCAGACGGCAAGCTCCTGGCCAAGCAGACGTGTCTGGTACACATGCCTGAACGGCAAGTCTTCAGAGCTGGCAATCACGTGCCATTGTTGATTCAACGAAACCATATCTCATCACCTGCTAATACAGCTCACCCACGGGTGGTGCCGAACGTCACGTTTCTGTCATTAAGCCAGCGTCGATAGGCACTGGAGAGTGCATCCGCTCGCACGGGGTTTCATGTCTTGGATTAAGGGGCAAGGCCTTGGGACTTGGTTTATCAGGATCATGATGTCCTGCCCGAAAATGCGCTGCTGAAAGTCGCGCAGTTGTTTGTCGGTATTGATGTCGTCCAGGTAGCACATGATCGTGTGAGCGATGCTGCTCTCCTGATCCACCGGCTGCACGAAAAGTCCAAGCACATCCAAGCGGTTGGCATCGATCACACATGTTTTGTAGAGGATGGCAATGAAAGGGCGAGCTATCCGGTAGACGTATTGCATCTCCACCGGCTCGCTCGCAGCTGCTGACCCCTTGGGCTGCGGGAAACGACAATTGACTGCCCGAATTTCATCAGCCGCTTCATCTATTTCGACATCGTAAGCGGCAACCTCGGTCAGGGGCTCCGCGCCAAGAATGTCGGTATGAACAAACGGAAAATGCGCCATGTCGAGAAAGTTCTCGATAACCCTCAGTCCTGACGTAGCTACTCGGATCGAGCCTGCGCTGACCACTCTGCGGTCCGCTTCCGCGAACTCCGGTATCGCAATGACGTCCCTAGGGTTATCGCTTAGTGACACCCAAAGCAGACCATAAATGCTCTTGGACGCTAGCTCCGCCGTGTTATCTGCCAGCCCGGCGGATACAGTGCCATCTGCAAGTTGGTACCAGATCTCCGTCCCTAAAATTCGAGTGTGGTATTTCCGGCCGCTGACTGTCTCGGCCAGCGCCCCGACGGGATACCAGTCGTCGATTACAAAGCTGTTTTCTGCGTGCATGAAAATGCCTTCTGAAGCCCGGCGCACCGTGGAGTGACCGGGGCAGTCACGGTTATTGGGCCCGGTACTGGGCAACGAATTCGGTAGGTGAAACAGCACTGCGGGCTTGATGGACAGCCGCACGCTCGGCATACAGCTCACGAACGAAGTTCGCGTAGGCGCAGCTGTCAGCGAACATGTTGTATTTCCAGCCTAGGCCGTAGGCGTTCAGATTGATGTTGTCGATGGTCATCAGCGACAGCGAGGTGTCGTCACTTTGCAGATACGCATCGATGACTTTGCGGGTCACTTCTTTGGTGCAAGCCAACTTGTGCGCATGCCACATATCGGTGTGCCATTCCCCCTTGGCTGGACGCTCGAATGGGTACTGAATAGATCGACCTGGGCGGTCAATACCTTTCGCGTCCCAAGGGCCAGTCTCAAAGCCCCACCAGTTCAATGGGCCGTTCGGTGCTGCTGGCCGCATCTGCGCCCAGTGCACTAGGTTGCGGCTAAGCCATTGATCTGCGTAGCTATCGGAATTGAACGGGTCAAGCATCGCAATGGCCTCGTTATCTCCGCGCATCTGTGAAACCGCGTGCTCGACCTCATTTTCAATCTTGAAGATGCAGTGGCTGTAATCCATCGCCATGTTGAATGGCACACCGCGAGTCTCAACCAGATCGGCTACTTCCAGCACTCGCCGGTAGTCTTCTGACCACATGTCAACGTGGTTTTCGAAGGTGATGATGACCCCAGATTTGGCAGCGTATTCATAAGCGTCGAGGTAGCAGGCAGCCACTTCCTCATTGGTGACGTAGTGGCCGTCCTTGTGTTTGGCCCAAACCATGAAGTTGTGGTACTTGCCGCCTACTTCTACGGTGAGATCCAGGTTTTCCCTGATGACTGCCTCATCGAGCCCCAAGGTGTAGCAGCCACTGCCCGACAGTACCGGCAGATCGTAGAGTTGGCTGCCCTTGATGTACTCGTCCAGCTCCTGACGATTGTTCGGAATACGATCGATGAAATCCCAAACTTGGGCTTCCTTTACCAGCTTGAACTGCTCGAGGATGGGCAGTTCGACCAGGGAAACTGGCCGCTCCATGGATGACGCTTGAATGCCTAGACCGGCACATCCCAGCTTGAACATCTTTTTCATGTGTTGATCCCCTATCGCGTGTGCCAGAGTCAAAGGCCATTTGCTGTCATCATCAAATTTCATGGCTTTCCAGATGCACAATCTGGTATACCAGTTATGCCGATGTCAAAGCACTTCCTGTGCCAATTCACTTGATTGATAGGGCTAGCCCTCTATTTGACTGGTCGGACAGCTTTTGATGAAAGCGTCCGAAGATTCTTGGCGAGGCTTTTAGCGCCAAAGAGGTGCGCCAATCTTCTTTTGTGATTCAGATTGGTGCGCTGGTGAGGTGTATGTCTGCTTGCGCACGCGTGCTACCTCCAGTCTTTGCCCTAGCATCGCTTGGGCTGAAGACCTTTAAGCCCGCATAGTGATTTGAGGGATTAACAATGGCTCGCCGTTTAAAGTTTCACTCAGTTGCCGTCACTTACTTCGATATGGTCCGCCGTTGCGAGTCCATCCGCGAAGCCGCGCGGCGTTTGAATGTCGCCTCATCAGCGGTAAACCGTCAGATCCTTAAGCTCGAAGATGACATTGGTGCCCCCCTGTTCGATCGACTCAATTCCGGACTTCGATTGACGCCTGCCGGCGAGTTATTCGCGCGTCACATCGGTGTGGTTTTGCATGACGTTGAAAGACTGCGCGCAGAATTTGACGCCATGGAGGGGCTGCGTGCTGGGCATGTAGAACTGGTAACGGTAGAGACGCTAGCGGTCGACCTCTTACCCACGGTGATGGAGATAATGCATCAGCGTTATCCGAGGGTGACTATTGGGGTTTCTCTCTGCGGTGCTGATCGCATTCCTGACGCGATCGTCGAGGGAGCCGCTGACCTTGGTTTGGCGTTTGCGCTGCCCAGACACGAAGAACTTCAGCAGCTAGCCCTCGGGCATTTTCGACTTGGCGCAATAGTGCCCCCAGGACATGCATTAGGCGCAAGGGTACAAGTCAGTTTCGGTGCTTGCGCCGATTACGATCTCATCCTGGGTAAACCTGAATTATCGACTCGCCATCGATTGGCGGCTCTGCTCAAGGCAGCGAATATCCCAGGCAAAGCCCGAATTGAGTCTGGCTCACTCGAGCTTGCTAAGCAGATGGTGCTCCGGGGCCGTGGCATCGCTTTCCAGACCAGATTTGGTATTGAGGCGCAAATGGAGGCGAAGCTGCTAAAAATGCTGCCGCTAACGGATGGCGGCGGGATTTTTTGCGATCTTGGGTTGTATAAGCGGGCAGGTCGTTATATCCCGACTGCTGTCGATGCCTTTGCCAGAATTCTCGCAGATGAGATTTTGCTCCGCGAGCGCCAAGAAGCCGCTGATTACAGGACTCTTGGCTAGCGATGCCAAAAAAGCATCAGCTAGAGCGATAATCGATGCTTTTCGTAAGCGGCTCAACCGATGACACTAAAAGTCTTCACGCAGGAGTTGCTCCCATGTCAAACGCTCAACTCGTACCTACAACCATTGAAATCTCCGATACGGCTGCATCGCTGCCGATCATCGATATGTCCGGACTGCGCTCATCGAACATCGATGTACGTGCCAAGGTAGGCCGGCAGATCGGTGCGGCTTGCCGCGATAAAGGGTTCTTTTATGTGACTGGTCACGAGATATCCTCGGCCCTCCAGCAGCGAGTCATCGACCAGGCAGCGAAGCTGTTTGCACTGCCACCCGAGGAAAAAGCCAAGGTTGATAAGTCGCTCTCTCAAGCAAATCGAGGCTACGAACCACTACGCAATCAGGTGCTTGAGGCCGGGGCGCCCGCCGATGTCAAAGAGGGATTTTATATCGGGCAGGATAAACCGCTCGACCACCCCGATGTTTTGAACGGTAAGTTCAACCAAGGTCCAAACCTCTGGCCAGAAGCCTTGCCTGAGTTTCGTGCAACGATGGAGCAATACCAAAGGGAGCTGGAGGGTGTCGCGCAACTGCTGATGCAAGGTGTTGCGCTGTCCCTGGGTCTTCCTGAGCAGCACTTTGCCAGCTTCTGCCACGATGCGATGACGACCTTAAGGCTGCTCCATTATCCTCCCCAGTCCCCTTCGGCAGCACCTGGTGAAAAAGGTTGCGGAGCACACACCGATTGGGGCGGCCTGACGCTGCTACTCCAGGACGACAATTCGGGCTTGCAGGTTTGGGATCAGGAAAGTAACGACTGGATTTGGGCGATGCCTGTGCCTGGCTCCTACGTGGTAAACATCGGCGACCTGATTTCGCGCTGGACCAACGATCTGTATCGCTCGACCTTGCATCGGGTGGTGAATTTGTCAGGGAACGAGCGTTACTCAGTGCCCTATTTCTATTCTGGAAATGTTGATCACAAGATCGAGTGTATCCATCAATGCCTCATTCCAGGAGAGTCGCCCAAGTACCCGGTGATCACTGTCGAGGACCACTACAAAAACATGTTCCGCAAAACCTACGCCATGTAATGCGGTCTGCACGGCCAGCGCGATCGCACTGGCCTTTATCCAGCCATTCTGACAATGCCCCGCACGAAGCTTTGGGACGATGAAACACTTGCGCCTGAATGGGAATGGTCACCGGCTGGGCTTGACGGCAGCTTTTGCGAGGTATGCCGGGCACCAACTGAAAGTGGACCTCGTGTAGAGCGGCCCCTGGAGCAATCACGGTTGGACCTATCAGCATGAGCAGTCGAGATCGCTACTCGAACGTATGCGTTCGGCGAACCCACCTCCAAACTCCAGCATCAAGGGCGATGGTGTCCGCCCTTGCACAGGTACAATCCAGGTCGCAGGTGAAGGTTATCTGGTTGAACGCATGGTTCGATCGGTAATGACGCAGATGCCACCCATGACCTGATCGACCAGGCGCCTATGCGTCTGAAGAGACTTTCAAGGGAGATCATTACTGCCTCAGATTGCGCAGGCAGGGTTGGTCACTTCCGGATCAGCCGAGTACCATTTCCCCGCCTCCTAGGGTAGTTTTGACGATCCCCGCAATTACACGTTGCCCTGTCTCCTGCGCGAGCTCCTGATACCAAGCTTGCGTATGCGCCGGGCTTCTTCCGTGGGTCAGTTCTGACCGGCTACGGGCACGCAGCATGATCTGCGCGGTGCGATCGACACGAGCGGTGTTGTAGAGGTCAAGCGCGGCTACGACATCAGCGGCTCTTAGCTCCAGGCATTTGGCAAGTACCCAGGCATCCTCCATAGCCTGACAGCCTCCTTGGCCCAAGTCAGGCGCCATGGGGTGCGCCGCATCGCCCAGCAGAACTACCCTGCCTTTGACGAAGCTGGTGATTGGCGCTATGTCGTGGATTTCGACGCGGCTGACGATGGAGGTATCCATACGCTCTATTAGGGCTCGCACTGGAGGAGCCCAGCCTTCGAAGTGGCTGTACAGCTCTTCACGGTAGCGTTCCCGCACATTGAGAGTTCCAGCGGGAAGTGGTACATCGAAAAAGAAGTAGAACTGGCCGTTGCCGATAGGCATGAGCGAAACGCGTTTTTGGTCACCGACAAACTGGGTCCACTCGGCAGCAGAAGCAAGATCGTCGCTAGCGTCCACGCGCCCATTCCAGTTGACATAGCCGCAGTAGTCACGCGCTACTTCGCAGCCTGCCACGTAGTTGCGCAGCCGCGAGTGGGTACCGTCAGCGGCCACCACAAGATCGGCCTGGATGCGCTGGCCATCGGAGAGCTTCACCAGCACACCGCCCTCCTGAGCCTCGACACTGTCGCAGCTCACACTCAGAGTGACGTTCTCAGCGCCACAGGCATTCAGCAGGACTTTCTGCAAGACTGTACGGGCGATGGGGCAAGCGCGCTGCTCGACGGATTTATATAGCGGTTCGAGGCTGAAGCGGGTTAGCAGGGCACCTTTGTGCGTGCTGTAACTCATGGTGTCCATGCTACCGCTGAAGCTTTTGATCTCATCTCCGAGACCAAGCTTTTCTAGGATGTTGACGCCGTTGGGCCAGACGGAGATCGCTGCGCCTGCAGGTGTCAGCTCTGCAACCCGATCGAACAGCCGTACGCGATGTCCGTGACGTTGCAGGGCAATACCCGCCGTTAGCCCACCGATGCCTGCGCCGATGATGACGATATCCAACGGCTTCGAGTTAGAAGGTGAAAGAGTCATTGCGAACGCACCAAAGATGAAGAGATGAAAAGATCGCTTGGGCTGATTGTTCCTGGTCATTTGCCAGTGTGAATTGGGAGAGCACCTCCACCAGCACTGGTTAGTGTCCGCGCCCCGGGACACGGGTAGCATGCCACGCATGCTCCCCACGTCTTTTCAGGTAAAACAATCGCATACTTAGCTCAGGAAGAACTGGCTTAGTCCTTGGCTACGCAACCCTTTGCGATAGGCAATCGAGCTCATGTCCGCCGGAATGTGCACTTCTAGAGATGGATCGAGTGGCAGACGCTCCGGTTTTTGAGCTTCGACGATAAGACGATCCTCTTCGAACACCTGAAAGTTAAAGCTATGAACGTCCTCTACAGGAATATGCTTGTCAAAATTACGCGCGATCGGGGCAAACATTCGCGTGTATTTCGCCGACACGGGGGAAGCCGCATTCATGATCACCAGCCGACCATCGTTCGGAAAGTGCACCGTCAGAGTAGCCGTGAACGGCAGGTGTACCTCGAAGTGTCTCAGCCAAATGAAATCAGAAGGAATGTCAGCCTCTACGCCGATCGGGTAGTTTGCCACTGTGCTTAGATAGCGAACTTCGAAACCTTGAGGTGTTTCTTCGGGACGATAGGCAGGAACCTCAACGTTGTTCGGATTGCCAAAAGTGTCCGTGTGAACGAAGCCAAAATGAGCGACATCAAGGAAGCCCTCAAGCTGACGCCCTGCAAATGCCTTAACGTCGAAAGCTGGGCAAACAATTTGCTGAAACCCTGCATCCTCCCAATGAGGCATGTTCGGTATGTCGACTTGATCGTTCTGAGGATCGAGGCACGTCCAGATCAGTCCATAACGCTCGACCGCAGGATACGTGTAAAGCTGCATACGGCTTGGGATGGATCCATTGGGGCTTGCCGGAACCTTGTTGCACTTGCCTCCGTGACCGAAGCGCAAGCCGTGGTACGGACAAACCACTCCTTGGCCGTCGCTCTTCCCCATACTCAGCGGAACACCACGATGCGGGCATACGTCCCGCGCCACGATCAACTCTTCGCCTATCCGATAAACCACAAGCGGCTCGTCGAGAAGCATCGCTTTGATCGGCTCAACGCCCACTGTGATTGATTCGGCGATTGGGTACCAATGCGAAGCGAGAATGCGCCAGTCACTTTCGACAAAAGTGCAATTGAGTGGAAGAGTACGGTCTTTGATCATGGGACATAAGCCTCGTCAGCTGCCATAACGGTCTGAAAAGCGCGCTCTGAGGCGCTTCGGTATGGACTTTAAGATCACGGCGTGATGAACTCAAACATCGATTTCTCATCATCGCGTTGCAAAAAACACAACACATGTTCCCTTTCTCTCGATTCACCCGGTACTTTCTCGAGGTCACTCAGCACCGCAGCATTCGCCGAGCGGCGGAGGTTTTGCACGTCTCTGCCTCGGCTATTGATCGGCAGATTCTTAAGGTTGAGGAAGAGCTTGGAGTGCCTTATTTGAGCGACTCCCAAGCGGTTTGAGGCTTACGTCCGCGGGCGAATTAGTATTGGCGAATGCCCGTCAGTGGCAGAAAGAATATGCTCGAACTCGTGAGCAGATCGACGAGATGCAAGGGTTGCGCCGCGGTCATATCGATATTGGATTGATCGACGCGCTTAGTGAGGGAATGGTGGCTGAAGCCATCTCGTCTCTCATGCAGCAGTACCCGGGCCTCACATTTGGTATGAAGGTTGCTGACAGCCAGAATGTCGCAAAAATGATTGCCTCTGCTGAGGTGGACTTCGGCTTCGTTCTGGATGCTGTTGCGGGGGCTGAGCTGTCGGTGACCGCGAGTGCGGTGATCAAGATGGGTGTTGCCATGCCCACTTCCCATCCACTGGCGGGAAGGAAAAGCCTACGTCTGAGCGATACTCAGGATGTGACAGTGATCTTCCCTGCTGCTCCCTTGGTTGTACAAAAGCACGTGCATGCGCTTCACGATCATTTGAGGCTTGATGTTCGGCAGCGAGTAGCGTGCAACGATTTGCGTATGATGCGTTCGTTAATTCGCGCCGGCGTGGGGGTGGGGATTCTGTCCTGGTTGGATGTCGCAAGCGAAGTAGAAGCGCAAACCATTGCCTTCGTTCCTCTTGACGGTATCCACGTCAGTCATCCAGTTCTTTCCATTTGTGTAGCTCCTCATCGCCAACTCTCACGTGCGGCACTGTTGGCATTATCGGATCTACAGAAACGTATGGCCGACCTGATTAGATCTCATTAATCGAAGCATTTCTGTGGACTTCCGGCTGGTAAGTGCATCATTACGTGAGTTGGACCGATTGATCCACGAGCAAGGTTTTCGTGAGGATTTGTACTACCGAATTAATGGCATGCGAGTGGTGATCGCACCGCTTCGCGAGCGTCAGGATATTCCCGAACTTATTAAGAAGTTGTTGCAGCAGCTCTCGCCAAACGAGCCCAAACAACTATCAAGCGAGGCTAGGCGCCGGTCCGCTCTCCTCTGCTGCAGCGCTGACTGTTGCTAGTAGCAACAGCACCAATCCTCCCCCTACCGAGATTGCTTGTTTCATTCCCTTCTCCTTCCGTGAGCGGTGATGCCAATTGGATCTAGAGATTTCTCTCTTTTGGCTGACAAGTCGTGCAACAAGATCTATTATAAGTACGTACGTACGTACTTTCAACATTCAAACGGGGCGGCTACCCCTCTCTAGGAGCAAGCGATGGAACTCAAAATCTCATGCGGCAATGTTTCCCAAGCACTGGCTGAGTTGAAGCCTGGTGAATCTCTGATCGTGCCGTGCAATGGCAAAACCACTCAATCAACTCAGTCGAGCATCGGGTCGATGCTCGCCCGCCGTCAGCTGGCCAGCGCGATGTACAGCCAGAGCAAAGCCCTGGTCGTACGGGACGAGCTGTCCCTTCCCATTCCGGTGATCATCGTTACCCGGCGTGCGGCAGAAATTGCCGGCGCAGCGTGAGGAGAAAATCATGAATACTCATCGTTGCGTTTTATTGCAGGGCGTTCAGAACATCAAGAATGCCTATGCACATCTGCTTCAGGCCCGCTCTGACCAGGCTTGCCAATCAAGCGCGTTGATCATGGTCGACGGAGTGGTCTGTACAGTCCCGCTGGGTCAAGGTCTCATTGACATCGACCGAGCAGAACCGGTGCAAGCAAAGGGCAAAGCCATCTGCCACAGCGTGGCCTGCCCTTTCATCATCCTTTAAGGGGAAGGCGCCCCTTTGGGCGCCTTGTACCTCGCCATTGGGTGTCTATTCAGTACGACCATCCCCGTCGGATGAACGTTAAACTCCAAGTAACTCGACTCGTAATCAGCCTTTGTAGCTCCGTCGAATACCGAGTCAGCCAACCACGCGGCCATAGCGGCTTGAATGGCGTGACGCCCCATGGCCTGCTCATCATTTTCTTCCATTGCTTTGACCAGTTCGCTGGCCCAGAACGGAACTGCACTCTGCGCAAAAGACTGTAACCGTCCGGCCAACTCACCTTCCTGACCCCGACGCCAAAGGCGATGGTGTCCACCTAATTTAAGTGGACACCATTTCTAGCCTTTTAAGCGGGTCTTTCCATGCAGTCACAACGCCGTTCCTATTCAAAATCCTTCAAGGCCCAAGTTGTCCAAGAGTGCGCCCAGCCCGGCGCATCGATTGCCAGCGTCGCGCAGAAGCACAGCCTTAACGCGAACCTCGTACATAAATGGATTAGGGTACTCACGAACAAAACCATGGCGCTGCAACCTGCTTTCATTCCAGTGCCCTTGCCGCTAGCCGGAGGACATTCGCAGGCAGCTTCATCAAGTATCTGCATTGAAATCCAGCACCCGCGTGGCACCGTCAAAGTGAACTGGCCGACCGAAAGCGCTGTCGCCTGTGCCACCTTTCTGCGAGACCTGTTGGAATGATTCGGGTCGATGCCATCTGGCTTGCCACCGAGCCTATGGACATGCGCGCCGGTACCGAGACCGCGCTGGCCAGGGTGATCGCGGTGTTCGGTGTGGCGAAGCCGCACTGCGCATACCTCTTCGCTAATCGCCGTGCCAACCGAATGAAAGTCTTGGTGCATGACGGTGTGGGCATTTGGCTGGCAGCGCGACGATTGAACCAAGGCAAGTTTCATTGGCCCGGCATCCGTCACGGATCGGAAGTCGAACTCGATAACGAGCAACTTCAAGCCTTGGTACTGGGTTTGCCGTGGCAGCGGGTCGGCGCAGGCAGCGCGATCACAGTGCTTTAGCCCCTGCCATTAGCCCATCGGTTTATCGCTGTTGACGACCTACTCTGACACAATCAGCGGCATGACTTCCTCGCCCAATCTCGACCAGATGACACCGGAACAGCTGCGCGGCTTGGCCGAACAGGCTATGCAGTTGCTGTCCCAGGTCGACTCCATGAGCCAGAAAATCCAACGCCTCGAAACGGTCAACGAGCAACTGGCTCATGAAATCGCCATCCTCAAGCGACACAAGTTCGCCAAGCGCAGCGAGCAACTGAGCCCCGACCAAGGCAGTCTGCTTGATGATCTGCTCGATACCGATATCGCAGCTATCGAAGCCGAGCTGAAGGCAGCCAATCCGCCGGCCGCACCGGCCGAGCCACGTCATAAGCCCAAGCGTGCACCACTGCCGCCGCAGTTTCCGCGAACCGTGATCCGTCACGAACCAGAGAATACTCAGTGCGTGTGCGGCTGCCAGCTTCAGCGAATCGGCGAAGACGTCAGCGAGAAGCTCGATTACACTCCGGGCGTGTTCACAGTTGAGCGGCATGTGCGTGGAAAATGGACGTGTCGTCAGTGTGAAACACTGATCCAGGCGCCTGTACCGGCCCAAGTGATCGACAAGGGCATCCCGACCGCAGGCCTGTTGGCCCACGTGATGGTGGCGAAGTTCGCCGACCATTTACCGCTGTACCGGCAGGAGAAGATTTTTGGTCGGGCCGGACTGCCCATCGCCCGTTCGACACTGGCGCAATGGATCGGACAGACCGGTGTGCAGCTCCAGCCTCTGGTCGATGCGCTGCGTGAGCATGTGTTGGCCCAGGGCGTGATCCACGCCGATGAGACCCCGGTTCAGATGCTCGCACCAGGCGAAAAGAAAACCCACCGCGCTTACGTGTGGGCCTATAGCACCACGCCTTTCTCGGCCCTAAAGGCCGTGGTCTACGACTTCAGCCCCAGCCGTGCCGGCGAACATGCGCGTAACTTCCTGGGCACGTGGAACGGTAAGCTGGTCTGCGATGACTTCGCCGGCTACAAGGCCAGCTTCGAGCTGGGCATCACCGAAATCGGCTGCATGGCCCATGCACGCCGCAAATTCTTCGACCTGCATGCAGCCAATAAAAGCCAGTTGGCGGAGCAGGCGCTTCACTCGATTGGCGGGTTGTATGAAGTCGAGCGACACGCCAAGGAAATGAGCGACGAAGCCCGCTGGCGATTACGTCAGGAAACAGCGGTGCCCATCGCTGAAAAACTGCATGAGTGGATGTTGGCCCAACGCGAACTTGTGCCCGAGGGTTCGGCCACGGCCAAGGCCCTGGATTACAGCCTTAAACGCTGGGTAGCGCTGACGCGCTACCTGGAAGATGGTGCTGTGCCCATCGACAATAACCAGATCGAGAATTTGATCCGGCCGTGGGCGCTTGGGCGCTCGAACTGGTTATTTGCCGGGTCGCTGCGCAGTGGAAAAAGGGCGGCGGCAATCATGAGCCTGATCCAGTCGGCGCGTATGAATGGGCACGATCCGTATGCCTATCTCAAGGATGTACTGATGCGGCTTCCGACACAGCGGGCGAGCGAAATCACGCAATTACTCCCGCAGCATTGGATGCTTGCCTGAGGCAGGCTAAGTGGACTTCGCCAAATAGTCAGCTCAAAGGCTGATTGGCATCAACAATTCGGAAGCGACTTTTCTCAGCATGTAGGTTTCGCGCAGAATTGATTGCCCCATCGAAGACTCGTGCCGCTGCATAACGGCTTCATTGTGCGTGATTGCTTCATGCAGGTTGATCCAGACAGGCCGCATACCATTAGCGATTTCGTGGCTTTCCATTCTCACGGGCTCTAGCTGGGGCGCTACTTCGCATTGATAAAAATGCGAGGTCATGTGCATCAGATCGTACTGTGGCTTCCAGTAGGACCGGTACTCCTCGATGTAACCGTAGTGCTGGAGCACCTGTATTTCACGGGCACCAGTCTCTTCCTCCAGCTCACGCTTCAGGCCTGTGACAATGTCCTCGTCAACATCAAGGCCGCCTCCAGGAAAGCTGAAGTCGTTATAGCGCTCGGTGAACAGCAACAGGATCTGCTCACCCCGCATCACGATGCCGCGTGCTGCATGTCGACGGAATACTCTGCCCTGCTTGGATTTCAGCTCGGGGTGAACAATTTCAGTTATGAGTTGCATGGGGCTCGTTACGGCAAGATCAGTTAGTCATCGTCCAGGGTGGCCACGGCATTTCCGCAGTTCTGGAAATACTGTGGCCAGTGGAACTGGCTCAGCGAAGCAGCAATACGGGTAAAGTGGATGTTCGCAGCATCGTCGTGGTCGTGCTACCTATCAGAAACTGCCTGATGCGTGAGTGCCCGTACGCCCCCATGACCAAGAGGTCAATGCCGTGCTCTGCCTGATACGCATGCAGTGTGGACTCTACTTCGCCTGGGCGGATCTCGGTATGCACCAGCGAGCCGGAAGAGGCAAGCGTGGTTCGTGCCTTCTCCAGCGCGTTCTGGTTGTCTTCAGAATCCGCTCCAACCATGACGATATGAATTGGCAGGCCTTCACACAGCGGGCTTGAAGCAAGCATCTGTACGGTCTTGTGGCATGTAGCACTGCCGTCAAATGCCACCATGACCGTTTCAGGTTTCCTGAAATGGCTGGTTGTAATCAGGATGGGGCGGTGGATAGTTCGGACTACCGCTTCAATCTGGCTGCCAAGACTTTGGGCACTGCGCGTGCTGTCCTCACCGACTCTTCCAATCACCAGTAACCGAATATCGTCTTGGAGATCGCTCAGGCTCTCGACGAGATGGCCATGGCGCTGCTTCATATCGGGTGACATGGCGCCAGAGTGGACTGTTCGCTCGCGAGCTTTTTCAAGCATGTGCTGCCCATGCTCCAAGGCCAGTTTTGCCCGCTGCGCATCCAGCGTGGCCAACTCTTCCAGTAGATGTTCTCTGCTACCGAGACCGATATTGCCGCTAAGATCAGCGGATGCAGGATACTTCTCCTTATCCAGCACATGAAGCAAGGTCAGGGGAGCGCTGAGTCGTTGCGAGGCCCATGCTGCGTAATCGCAGACCGCCAATGAGGATTGTGAGTTATCAATGCATGCCATTACGTGGGTCATTGTCGTTCTCCTTAGTGGCTCATGAGCTTGTCGATGGCGCCGGGCTTGTCATGCACGCCGAAGCGGTCAACGATTGTTGCGCTGGCTTCATTGAGACCGAGCACTTCAACCTCAGCTCCTTCGCGTCGGAACTTGATTACGACCTTATCCAGCGCTGCGACGGCGGTGATATCCCAGAAATGCGCCTGTGTGACATCGATGGTGACCTTGTTGAGCGCCTCCTTGAAGTCAAAAACCTCAGTGAACTTGTCCGCAGAGCTAAAGAACACCTGGCCCACGACGCGGTAAGTCCGATGCGATTTCGTCTCTTCAAGAGTGCTCTTGATATCCAGGTAGTGCCCGACCTTGTTTGCGAAGAACAGGGAGGCCAGCAGCACACCTACCAGTACGCCGTAAGCCAGATTGTGAGTGGCCACGACGACCACGACGGTCGCCACCATGACGAGGTTGGTCGACAGCGGATGCTCTTTCAGATTACGCAAGGAATCCCAGCTAAAGGTGCCGATGGACACCATGATCATTACAGCCACGAGTGCGGCCATAGGGATTTTGGAGAGCCATTCGCCAAGAAATACCACCATCAGCAGCAGGAAAACGCCGGCACACAATGTCGAGAGACGGGTGCGGCCGCCAGATTTCACGTTGATGATCGACTGGCCGATCATGGCGCAACCTGCCATACCGCCAAGCATGCCGGCAGCGATGTTGGCCACACCCTGGCCTTTGCACTCGCGGTTTTTGTTGCTGGTGGTATCCGTCAGGTCGTCGACGATGGTCGCGGTCATCATCGACTCCAGTAGGCCTACAACTGCCAGCGCTGCGGAGTAAGGAAAGATGATCCGCAGGGTTTCAAAGTTCAGCGGCACTTCAGGCCACAGAAAAATCGGCAGCGTGTCCGGCAGTTGGCCCATGTCACCGACGGTGCGGATATCCAAACCGAGGTAAATGGCGATGGCAGTCAGCGTCAGAATGCACACCAACGGAGAGGGAATCAGCTTGCCGATTTTCGGTACATACGGGAACAGGTAGATGATTCCCAGGCCCGCAGCGGTCATGGCATAGACATGCCAGGTGACATTGGTCAGCTCAGGCAATTGCGCCATAAAAATCAGAATCGCCAATGCGTTTACGAAGCCGGTGACTACCGAACGTGAAACAAAGCGCATCAACGAGCCAAGCTTCAGGTAGCCGGCAAGGATTTGAAGTACGCCACATAGTAGAGTCGCGGCCAGCAGGTACTGGAGTCCATGCTCTTTTACCAGCGTAACCATCAGCAGTGCCATGGCGCCTGTCGCCGCCGAGATCATTCCGGGGCGCCCGCCGACAAAGGCGATGACAGCACAGATACAGAAGGAGGCGTAGAGACCGACTTTGGGATCTACCCCGGCGATGATGGAAAAGGCGATGGCTTCCGGGATCAGCGCGAGTGCGACCACCAGCCCCGCGAGCACGTCGGCACGGACGTTGGAAAACCACGTTTGTCTAAGTTTTTGCAGCATATAAATATCCAAGGCAAAGCATCGCGCACGCCAAGGGAGTGGCGAGCGAATCGATACAAATTCAAATTTTGAGGATTTTTTGCTGTGTGCTTAAGGTGTAAAACCAGGCGTACAGCAGTGAGCACCCGCGAGCGAGGCTAGCGGAAGCAGGTTGTTGCGAGGGGGCGTAGCGCTAAGGCGGCGTAGGCTGCCAGTAGATCGTTTGGAGTACAGTCATGCTGATGTTCCTGTAGCTCAAGGGGTATGCGGAGCCGAAGTATACAATGAAGCCATCGTCGATTGCGACCCGCTGGCAGGCTCTGCATGACCTACGTCAGATACAGGCTTATTCAATGGGTATACCTGCGGGCAAGGCTTTGTTTTCCACCCGTTCTTGTCCGAGCTGGTCTGTGTGCTGAGGGGTGAGTTGGCCAGACGGTTACAAAAGACTTCCCTTTTTCCCGAATCATTTCGCGTTTTGACTCTGCAACAGCAACCAATCCGCTCAGATCTATTTCGGTTTGAAAGAGAGCGGTTTCTTGTTGTTCGGTGTTGAAAAACTTGAATTGTAGAATCACATGCTTGCTCCAAATGAACGAGAGGGCCGTAGCCCTCTCTGGATGGTTATGCTGGCCGTGGAGCCCTGGGCTTCGGCGCTGGAGGGGCTTCCTTCCAGTGAATGCCATGCTCGGCCTGCCGCTGTCTGATCAGCTCAGAATGCCTCATCACCCCCACTGTCTTGTCGATGCTCTTCCCAGCCTCCTCAAAGCTATGGAACACCCCATGAGGCTTGCGCTCACCATCCACTGGTTTGCCTGGGATTCCAGTGCTGTAAGGAATGTGCGTGGAGGTTCGTACCTGGAACACTTCGAACTTGTCGCCCGGGCCTTCGGTATTGTGGAAGACGTCGAGGCGTTTTCCGTGGACAAGCCGGCCAGGCTCCCCGCGTTCGTTGAGCTTTGAAGGCTCGGACGTATGATCGAATTCACGTGACTTGAAAATAGTGGTACCGGCGATGACGCGTTCCCGCAGACGTTCGTCGCCCTCTGCAGGCGCTGCGGGCAACTTTTCAACGTTGAACACCCGATTCAGGCCTTGATCGCGAAAGGGAGCTTCGGATTCGTGCCCTTGGTGCTGAGCCAGCTTGGCCACCAACTGACGCGCTATGTGCTGGCTTTCAATGTCCTTGGGCTGCGCCTCGATCGCGGCGATGACCTCTTTGTATTCGCTACCCGTCAGGCGATGCCGTTTTTGTTCAGCAATGTCCTGCAGGACGCCTTGCCATTCTTGAATCGAGCTCGCACTCATCGAAGTCTCCTTCCCTTGTAAAATCCCGGTCGAGGGCGACGTAGAGTGCGGCGGCACCCGGCATCCCTTTCGGTTTTGAATTTCTTCATCGCTTGGGCGATTGGCCTGGTCGAACGAAAACGATCCATCGTCGTAGCGTTCGAGGTAGCCCCATGTGCAGTCTTTGTCACTTTGCCCAGGTTTGGGCGGTTGAGCCCACCACGGTTCGCGAGTCACTAAATGCTTCATAGGCCACCTCCTTTGCTTTGGATCGTCACATGGTGAAGTTCGCCATAACCTGATTAGTTTGTTGGTCGACCAGGTCGATCGAGCCGCGCACGATCTGACCGACTGCGGTGTTGCCATCAGCTTCCGGGATGTACAGGTACAAGGTGCCTCGAAGGTCAAGGCTGCCTTTTGCCCGGGCTTCTTCGATGATCCGAGCCTGGGCAGAGTCATTGACTTGCAGGCTGCATGGGAACGCCGATGGCTTAACCTGCAGGTTCATTCCTTGAGCGTTGCGAACAGGATTCGCCCAGCAGTACTGCCCGTAGCTGGTGAGGGGGAACGAATGCGTATTGAAATCGTATGGACCGACAGAAACGTTCTGCATGCTCAACACGCTTGATACCCCAAACCCGGAGATCGGCAGCGAGTAGTAATCATTGGCAGCATAGGATTTCAGCGAGGCCTCGAATGCCGGCCACTGGGCTGACTCGATGTCCTTGCGCTTGAAGGCGTCGCTGGTGGCCAGGTAGTCGGCGGAGAGGTAGCCCATCTTGTCCTCCGTCGTGGCCCCAGGCGCCTTAGCAAGCACCAGGAACGTGAGTGGCTTGCCGTTGTTACTCGCCAAGTCCTGGTACTGGTTCAGCGGAACAGAAGTGTCGATCACTTGTGCAGGCTTTTCCGGTGCCGCGGGAGGCGTCTGTGCGTTCTGGCTCTGCTTGGGTGTGGATACTGGTGCAGGTGCTTCCTTGTCATTGCATCCAGTCAGGAGCCCCATCACAACACATGCTGCAGCAGTCATTTTTAGGTTCATAAAGCATCAATTCCGTTGAATTTTTTGGTCAGCCGAACAAAGTGTGCATATCCGACTTCCAGGCCCCGAACTGGTTCGCCTTGATGCGTACCCCGATTTCATGCAGGTTCGGAACACGAGTGACTAACTTAAACAGCAAGAGCGGGCTTTTATCGGGTACCAGCTCCCAGCTGGACACCTGATCAAAGTCAATCAAGGTCGCGCTGTTCAAGTTGACGTCTACGTACAAGGCCTTCTTTGCTGCGGCATCAAAGCCGACGTAGCGGTTGAACATCACCGAGACGACTTCATGGCTCGGGTTGAAGCCCGTCATCTTGGCCTTCTCGACCATGCGATCGAGGCGCGATTTGAAATAACGTGGAGCCACCGAGAACAGCAGGTAACCGAGCCCGAAATAGACCAGCGCGATGGCCATGATCCCCAGCGATACCTCTGTGTCCCTGGAAAAGTGGGCACAGGCGATCAGGAATACGGCAATCACTGGCAACAGACCGAGCCAATAAAAAGGACGAAGGACCCACCAGATAATGTTCATATCGACCCCCTCAAAAGTCCGTATGAGATACACAATACGGAATTAGGTTAGGTTCATTCTACCATGACCCATTGACAGGTCAATCCTCAATTGATAAGGGGCCCGAAGGCCCCCGATTTGATCATCCCTTGATCCCATCTCCTCCCTTGGTGCGTCTGTTGTCGCCCCAGCTCCCCCTCTGGGCGCCAAGTGCTCGAGGCGGCTACCGAAGATGTTCATCGCGTTGCGCATCCGCTCATTGTCCTCACGGCCCACCGATGCAGCGGCGTGACCACCGACCCAGTTAATGACCTGGTCGGGAACGATCAGGATCAGGTTGAAGCAGCTGTGGACCAAGGTCAAACACATGCTGCAGTAGATCGCCAAGTAGAAGATGATCGAGAACAATCCCGTCACAGAGTCGAACTGAGCATTGGCCAGGGCAATCCCGAAGCACTGGTTGAGCAACGTGCCTCCTGCGATCAGCGCGGCCCCGCCCAAGAAGAACCCGACGACCATCAGTGCAGGGCGGATCATCACGTTCAGCAGGAAAATATAGCCATGGGAGGTTTTGTGGCCCATGCCCTCCCCTTCGCTACCCAGATGCGTAAAGGCCCACAGTGGCGCCGCAATGATTGCTTCGCCAACCACTACCAGCCAGTTGACCGCGGCCCCAAACCAGATGATGAATGGAACCATGGGGAGATATGTCGAGAGCGTACCGCCCAGAATGAACATCGCCAGGACGAGGCCAATGATGAATGGTGATACACCTTCAAGCACGCCGCTCAAAGCATCTCCAACCGATGTCACGGCGTTTGCCACCTTGGCGAATACGCCGGCAACACTCCAGCCATCCTTGACCTTCTCGATGGCCTTCGCGGTCACATAGGCGCCCATGGCCGTTTCTGCCGCAACCATCGTGTAGTCGCCCAGGTTCTTCATCTTGATCAGGGGGTTGAGCTGACCCAGCCCTTCGCCGCCGGCATTCACGTCGATCAGGTAGTTCACGATTCGCTGGCCAGGCGCAGCGAACATACTCCCGATGATGTTGCCCGCATCCGCGCCTACGACGCCTTTGGAGTAGTCGCCGGTAGCACTGGTGCCTGCCGTAGGGGTGTAGGAGGTTGTTTCCTGCTGGGCCTTATAGGCCGCGTAGGCTTCGTCGTATACGGATACGACTGAGGGATCTCCGCTGGTCGACATACCGAACACAGTTGCTTTTGCGGCCATGGCGTCAGAAAGTTTGGTGTTCGCTTGAGCGAAAGTCTGATACCAGGCACCCAATACCCACCATCCCGATTTGCTGATGTTTGAGCTGAGTTCCTGAGCAAGTCGCTTGATGTCCCCTTGCTTAGTACCGGCGACCTTGTTCACCGAGTTTTCATAGGTCTGCGCTGCGATCTGGATGGCGTACTCGCTGTCGGGCAGAGCCGTTTTAGACCCACTGGCTCGTTGGACAGAGGCATTCACAAACGACTGGGCCGACTGGCTCAGGGACGCCTGCATAGCCTTCAGCGCATCCAGGTGCGCCTGCCTGATATCGGCTACATCGATCGTGCCGCTGATAATGTTCGTGGAGGCCGGCTGTGCTGTGAGGTCGCCACTGATGTCCGCTCCACCACAGACAAAGCTGTTGTTTTTGAGGATGAACCCTTTGTTAGTAGCGGTCTGTTGAATGTAGCCGCCCGGAATGACCAGGCCACCGCTCGCTTGGGCTTGAGCGATGCCGGCATTGATACCGTGCAAGCAAAGGTTGGCTTCATACACACTGTGCGCCAGAGCGGCAGTTGAGGGCATTACTGGCTGCACGACCATCGATTGGCCATCTTCAAAACTGGAGATCGCAGCATCGACGCCGAGGTTGGCCACACCAACCCCCATTACTGACGCCGACCACAGCATCAACAGCTGCGAGAGCGACCAACCGTTGGCAGTAGGGACCAGCGACACGACACCCCACACAAGTCGCACAGGTCCCCACGACGAGGACTGCTGACGGTCGAAGATCGATCCATCGTGGGCAGTGCGCGTCAGCTTGCGGAATACGATATAGCAGGCCCACATCGCACCCACGACAAGCAATGCGCTGTTAAACACCTGGAAGATATTCGCGAGGATGGTGTCGCCACTTCCGCCGGCCGAGGCCAACGGGTTGTTCACGACCTGGCCATAGATGGAGACAAGCGCTTCACGCGATTTATCGCCGCTGCGCTTGGCCGCTTCCGAGATTTCGCCCAGTGTGGTGCTGTCAGCCCAAGCCAAGGTGCTGCAGAGCATGGCAGCAATCACGGCAAATGCTTTGTGCTGAATTCTCATGGCCGGCCTCCTTTCCCGTGGCCGTATTCAGGATCGAGCAGCTGCCGGAACCAGTTCCGGTTCTCCCGAATGAAGTCCTTCAAGCCACCTTTTTCCTCCTTTGAAAGGCGCTGCGTCTTGAGCTGCCATAGCCGCAGCTGGGCGCTCAGAGCCATTGCGAAGAGTAGAGGCATTGCCGTGGCGATCGAGAGCAAGCCCTGGACCACCCCTTTCGACGAGTCGAAATGGACTCCAAGCAAAATGCCGAGCACTGCGAAGAGTCCCAAGACCAAGGCTGCCAGCTGGCAGGCGCGCTTGCGGGACAGAAAGTAGCGATAGAGCTCAGGAATGGACATGGCTCCAGGCTTGCGATTTTTCATCGCCTCGCTGAATGACAGCTGCTCACTATCTGCCTTTTCACGGCGGTCGCGCAGTGTTTCCTTTGCTTCGGCCGACAATTGCCGAATGACCTCTAAATGCTCCTTGGACCTGGAGACTTCGTTTTTGGCCAGTCGATAAGTCTGACGCATGGCCCAGAACGGAATCACTAGGTGGAGCCCGATGGACAGCCCCCGACGGACCTTGGAAGACTGCAGCTTTTCTTCACTCATCAGTTGGCCCCCCCCATACGACCGTTAACAGCCCGGTATTTTTCACCCAAGACAGGCTCGAATTCCTGCCGTGCAGAGCTGGCCAGGTTCAGACCGTTGATGATGTTCCCGCGGGTCACATCGTTGCGCAGTTCGAGTAGCAACCAGTTGGTCTGCGTTTGGACGCGGATCTGCTCACGCACCAGGTTATCGCCTGTCATGTTCTGCAGATCAGCTTGGTACTCTGTGTTTGCGTAGCGACGCCCCACCTCGAAATACTCGAATTCGCGGGCCGACATGGTTCCCGTGCGCTTAGCTTCTGCCGAGGCAATCTTTTGGTAGTAAGACTCAGCCGATTTTGAGGACCGTGCTTCTTTAAGCAGATCTTTAGTTGAGTCCAGTGGTTGGCTTGCGGCGATCATTTGATCTTGAGGATCCGTCGCAGCGGAGATGATCGAGTTGTACTGGTTCATCAGGCCGATGTACTGGACACCAGCGTCAGATTCGGCCTGCCCCTTCTTGAGCTGGGGAGCCACTGAACGCCGCGCGGAGTTCTGCGTGTACATCCTGGCTGCGTCGGTTTGCGCCTGAGTAAAGGTGAGGTCCTGGTCCTTGCCATCCTTGCCGGCGCCGATAGTCAACGAGTCGAGGCGTTTGTCGGCCCCGGGCATGGTAGTCGAAACGGCTGGGCAAGCTGTTGCTCCACCATATGCAGCGTAATCATCGGTATCGCAGTAGTCAGCATGAATGCTTGCCGAGCGCATGGCATCGATCGAGGGCGGCTGGGCTGGAGCAGTAAGAGCCTGGTTGATTTTGGTGCTGGCAGCTTTCCCCCCTCCACCTGTGCGGATAGAGGCTTTTACTGCGGCAACCCCCGCCCTGACTTCATTGAAACCGCCCGAACCGGATTCGCTGCAGATCGAGTTGGGCACGTAGTAGTTCTGGCGGGCATTCTCGTAGCGACGGCTACGCTCCTGATTCGCGTCAAACTCCCGTTGAACCCGAGCAGCAGTTTCAATGGTATTGGCAACCTTGCTTGCGCCTTGGGTAGTCGCGGTACCCACCTGGTAAAGCAGCTGGCTAACCGACAGGTTCATGGCGCTCACTGAGGCTGTTGTAGCGGCGATCGCCCCGGTCAACGTGACAGTTGAGGTTCCGATCGCGCCTACAACGCAGCCGTCGCAAAGTGCGTAAGCGGGAGTTGAAGCTGCGGAGCCGATCAGGAGAGCTACGGCCAGAGGAGTAATGCGGAATATGGTCTTCATGCGTGTTCTCCCCGGTGGCTTTGTTCGGCGTAGTACTCGGTTACCAGATCCTCTGCCAATTTCTTCACGACGCTCACCTTGGCGTTGGAGGTAGACGCGTACTCGAGTGCCTCAATGTGAGTCTTGGCAGAACCCATAGGGAACCGCTTGGCGAGGACCTGGCGAGCAGCCATAGGACCGATCCGGTTGTACAACTCTTTTCGTAGCGCCATATCCTGCTGGGTGGTAGACATTGCCCAGAGTTCAAGCGGACCAGTTGTATTGGTCAAAATTTGGGTGATCGTGCCTTGGTTCGTCTTGAATAGGGCCAGCATATTTGCGCCATTGCGCCCAGGACCTATGCACTGCAGGTGCAGCTGCTGGATCGTTTCGTGAGAAACCTTGAAGGTTTCGCGCAGCACGTTTTCGTCATCCACATTTCCGCCGCGCAACACATAGACCGATGTGGCCGCGTTGAGCAGGGCCTGGGGAAAGTCTCGCAGATACTGTGAAATCACCATGATTCGGATACCCCACTTCCGGCCTTCACGACCGTCCTTCTTCAGCGTTTCCACTGGGGTATCCATGCCTTCGGTGTTGTGCCATTCGTCATAGGCTATGGTCTTCTGCTGCGAAGCCACATCTTCGGCACGCTTCAGGTGGTAGTCGAGGTACAGCGGCGGAGATACAAGGCGGATGTCTTCCTCGCGCAGGAAATAGTTCTTAGCCCCTAGGTGGCGGGCAAACATGTACATGCAGGAGGTTCTGATCGAGCCCTCTGGTGTTTTCGATCCAATTACGTCGTTGAGGTCCACCGAAATGACTCGTGTCGTCGAGTCAACTTCAAATCGTGTACGGCCGGAAAAGACCGCGTACGTCGTCGATGCTAAGGTGAAGCAACGCCCCATGTACTTCAGGAGTGACTCGCCGCCGCTGGCCATCTTGATATCTCCGAATGTCTGACGCACGCCTTCGTTGTTCAGCATCGCAGTGAAGTCGGGCAGTACAGGGGCCGCTTGGCGGTGAGCGTAGGTTGCTTCACGCACATAACCGGCAGCGAACAGCATGTCAGTCACTTCGTACCAGGTTGCAGCACTCCACCATTTCTCATCATGCTCAGCGCTGATCCCCGACTCGGCTAGCACCTTGTCCACCGCAGGCACTACATCAGGTTCATACAGATTGGCGCCTCGACCCGCTTTGTCGTCATACACAAGGGTCATCAGCATTTCGTTGACCGCGGCACAGTCGGAAGGCGTGCGGGCTTTAGCCCCGCCTTGACCATCACTGGCGACGCTGGCACAGAGCAAATTCAAGAAGTCGACGCAATATTCGCGTTCTCGGCGAGTGGGTTGACGCGCCCCAAGCTGAGGATCAAAAGGATTCGATGCGAAGTCGCGATTGTTCTGCAGCCTGATGTACGCCGCTTCGGACTTCCGATGATCTGGAAGCGAATCCTGGATCATTTGAATCAGACCTGAGGAGGATGGGCCAACATCCGCAATCGTTAGCAGAGGGAGCTGGGTCGCACCTGGACGATGCAACGTTGCGTTGTGCATGCAGTTCGCAGCGACCGACTTACCCGAGCCTGGGATGCCTGAGACAAGTTCGATCCAGGTGTCTTGGATCGAGCTGCCTAGCCCAATCGGATAAATCTTTCCATCCGGAGTCCGAGTGATCCACGAACCGTTATCTGGCCACGGGGTCGCAGGCCGCTGCAAAGGCAACATTTTCATGGCCTCTTTCAACGGTGGCAGAAGACGGTTAGCGGTGTTTTTTGTCGTGAAGCCTGGGATCGAGGATGCGAGAGCGGCCATGGGGTCGCCATGTGTTTTCTGTACTTGGCAGGTGCCCCAAGACTGGATTGCCTTCTCCAGGCGGGAAAGCCTGGTTTCGAGATCTGTCTTGGTATTGCTCCAGCAAGAGGCCATGACCTTCATCGACATGACGGCCTGATCTTTCGAAATTGCCTCTAAGTCTTTGAAAGAATCGCGGATCGCCCTGTTGTCTGGCAACACGCCGACAAAACCGACCATCAATTTGCGCGCACGCATCATTGAAAGCCCGCCCGGCGAGATATCGAAACGAATGCGCCACGGATCCTTTTTACCAACGGCGTCAAAAAGTTTTGAGAAGTGAACGACGTCTTGCGGGCCAAGCTCCATCGCAAGCGATCCATGCCACAGGCTGTCAGTCTTGACGTAGTTACCAACTGGCTCAACGTCGTTGCTGCAGACTTGATAGCAGAGGCGCGGGGGTACGAGTTCCGAATAGTCTTTGGCGTCGGTCGAGCCGCGAAGCATGAAACGGTCGCCGACGATTTGGGGCCGGAACTTCTGTGAAGTGCCTTCCCGATTCAACATGATCCTGATGCGCTTGATCGCCTCGTGGGCGCTCAATGGCTTCATCATGATCCCTTTCTTGCCCTCAACCCCACACGAGATGAAGTCGTCCATGAGCCGATCAATCATCGTGTCATGACGGTACTTGAGAGCAGCCAGGGCAAATGCGGGATTTTGCCCATAGGTGAGCCGCGGAAGCTTGTGCTTCGAGGCACTTTTAGCCAGTTCGCCGAGTTCGCGATCCTGTTCTTCCTTGCTCAAGGACGTGAGGTGCGTGTAGACGACCAGCAGGTTTTGCTCCCAGGCGCAATGCGGAGCGTTTCGCTTCACTCGATCAAGAATGATGTCCTCGCTTTTGAGGCCGATTCGTCGGGCGGTATTCAACAAGGGTTCGGCGAGGCGCATAAGCTCATCGGTAGCACGCTCAGGATCACGCTCGAAGCTGAACGTCAGGCTATGGCCCTTTTCACGCATATATCCGGTCATGCGGATGCGCAGGGACTCCAGCATCTCTGAAAACTCAGCTTCAGAAAGCATCTGGTACGTGCCCTGCAGATCGAATACTGTCAGCAGCGAGTAGTCACTGTTGACCAAGGTGTAGGGATCCTTCAGATCCGGGGATTTCTCGATATCAGCATCGGTCAGCCCCACAGCAGTGGCCAGTTCGCAGTAACTGGTCATGTCCTTGTGAATGAAGTGTTTTGCGAGGTACTCCAAGGTACCTTCCAGTGCGTCTACGCACTTATCGAGAAGTCCCATGCTGCCTCCTTAGCTCGGCGCGTTCATCACATCGTGATGTACTTGGGCCCACGTAGAAGTGGGAGCTGCGCCATACGCATCCTGTGCCCAACCCTTAACGACCTGGCTGAACTGAGCGGGATTGAAAATGACGCTCAACCCTTGGAAAACGAGGGAGTTAACATCGGCGTCAACCTTGCCGAGGCGAGTCATCGCCTCAGCGAAAATTTTGGGCGAGTGAGTGCCCCAGGCCTTTTCGGTGTATTCCCGATGGGAAGCCATCCAGTTGAGGATTTTCTTCGCGTCCGCCTTCGTTTGTTCGTCCCCGGTTTCCAAGGCGATCATGGTGGCTCGCTGCAGATGATTCGCATCCTGGGGAGACAAGCCCGGGAGGTAGGCGATGAAGGCTTGGCCGTCGTCGATTTCACCCAGGTGCTGCCACCCATGACACAGCGGATCTACAAGCCGGAGATTTTCCGGCCGCAGATCCTGATGGTTATGGTTAATGTTGTGAACATGACCGGCACGAGCGCGTACACCGCAGAAATAGCACTGCCCCTGCGCCTGACGGGTAATGGTCGCCCGCATTTCGGCCGTCAGTTGCTCCGGGTTGGGCTCGATCGCATTTGGAGTGGCATCCCCCCAAACCCGCGCTTTCGTGGCCATGGCCATCAGCGGAAGAACGGGTTTCTCGAAGTTTTGGCCAAGCCCCGATACCGGTACTGTCTGATCCTGTTTCACGTCGCTCATGCAGTCTCCAAGGCAGCCATGTTTCAGGCTGCCAAGTGGTCTTGATCAGTTAGGAACTTTGCCGAACTCGCTACCGCTGATACCCACTGTCTCGCCGGCAGTGGTCATCATGAAACCAGTGCCGCCCAGCGCTGCCCCGGCGAGCATCGGGCCCCAGATCTGCTTGCCAGTAATTCGCGAGTTCTCGTCGTTGGTTTTCTTCCACATGTTCATGCCACCGAAAGCAGCGCCGGCGAACCCAAGCGCCAGGAAAATTGGACCAAGGCTCTCTTTGATGGAGTCGCCCTGTTCACTGCCCTTCTCAGCCATACCGGCGAGACCGTCGGCATAAGCGGTTTTGGTGACCAGCAACGTTGACATGGTGAGGCCGGCAGTCATGAGCATGAGGCCGCGCTGCATGGGGTTGGCTTTGTATTCCTCAGCTTTGGTCAACAGGCGGATATGGCCACGACGCACAGCATCAACTGCAAACTCGATAGGGTTAAATTTCATGATGACGCTCCTTGTTTTGTTACCAGTAGAGTTGGAAGGTGGCCTGGAAGGCCTCGATCACCTTGTCGACATGTGTCAACGCAGCGCCGAAAATCATGTGGGTTAGGCCGCGCCAAATGGCGTCGTCGCCCCCCTGTGAGCTTTCTCCCTCTAGTGCTGCTTTCTTCATCAGCAGCAGCCCTTTGAAGAAGAAGCAACCGCCTGCAAATGAAGCAAGGGTCAGCACCGCGTTTACAGCATCCTTAAACCTGCCAAAGCTATCGGCTCCGCTGTAGGAAATGGCCCCGTAGGTGGTAGAGCCGCTACCAAAGCTCGTCCAAGTTGTGCTGATCATCCCGGACATGTTGAACAGAGCAGCGCCAATCACGAGCACTGCGAATGTGCTGCCGAGCGTGATTGGACGGTGGCCAGGTTCAATGGTGGCAAGCTGCATCCGACGCAGCACGGTCCCGGCGTAAACCATCCCGGCGAGAGCGCTCAAGGACCAGAGCAACCCCCACAGAACGGCGACCAATGAGTTGGCCGCCGAGATGATCATGCTTGCCAGATCCATATTCGGTTCCTTAGCGGATCACGCCACGAGAAGTGGTGACTCGACGTGCCACAGGGTCAATCCCCGTGATCTTCACGCCGTCTACGAGATCGCCTACCTGGACTACGAAAGTTTTTTCTCCGTGCTGAATCCAGGCTTGGTCTGAGTAAACGGTATTCAGGGTGTAGCCAGCCATTGCCGATGGTTGGCTCACCTGAGCTTGACGGCGTACAGCGGGGGAATGGACAACTTTCTTGCCCGCATCAGCTTTGTCCGATTCGAGAAGAGCGACCTTTGCTTCTAATTCGCTGATGGTTTTTTGCAGACCGACCACTACACCGCTCAGGCTCCCCACTTGCTCATTGAGGCCTTTCAGTTGTTCGGCAGATAGAGCGGACTGTTCCGGACTCGCTGCCGGTACCACTGCCTCTTGAGGCTCCGGTTCAGGGGCCGTCAAAACGTTGTTCACAGCGGCTTGTTGCACTGGAGTGGGCTGCTGTTGCGCGCTGGTTTGATGTTTCGGAAACAGCTTGGGCACCATCACGAAGAGGACTGCCAGCACTACTGCCAGTACCAAGAAATGCCAGCCCTCAATCCGGTTGACGAAATTGAAGATGCGCTTCTTGCGGTCGCCCTGGATCGCGTTAGCTGGAGATGTTTTCTTTGACGGCTCTTCGGCTTTCGGCGCCTCAACCGGTTTACCCGACTGAGCGCCAGTTTTGAAAATGTCCAACTCTTCCGCTGCTTGTGTAGTCATGTGAAAGTCCTCTGCCCTAACTCAGTAGCGAGTGGGATCGACGATGGTTGGCTGGCCCATGTACTGCTGGCCATATCCTGGCGAGACACCCTGGTACCCACCGAACCCGTTCGAGTTAGTAGCACCTGCGGCATTTGGTGAGAGGCGATACTGCTGCTGAGGCTGGCCACCTGGTTGGCCGAGGGTATTCAGCTCGGCTTTCTGGTTCGCCATCAGCGCGTCCTTTTCTAACTGGTCACTGGCCAGCACTGGTCCAACGAATTGAACACCGATCGTGGAGTTGATTGGACGGATCACTTGTTTCTGCGGCATGTTGGCGGCGTCATTGGCCAGCACCTGCCCGGCCTGTTGGCCGATACCGCCGGCAAAGGTGCCCGCGACGGCTTGACCACTAGGCGTCGTTGGATATGTCTGAATCACGGCGCCTTCGCTCGTGATGATGTTCTCCGAGGCGGAGCGCTCGTACAGCTGACCAGTTTTGCCGATCGCCAGAGCCAGGGCAGGGAGAATGATTCGGCTGAAATAGCGGTTGTTCACATCACCCGACAGCGCCGTACGCATGCTTTCAGGATCAACCGCTTTGGCTGTGATCTTGTAGCTACGGCCCTTCCACTCCATGTAGGTAAAGGTCATATCAATGGTTTCGTTGAGGCGCTTGTAGCCCATCGCGAACACCCTGGCGCCTGCGAGTCGGCCACCCGGGATCTCAGCTGTAACCATCGAGTTTTCGTCAGTGTCGAGCTCGGTTTTAAGCAGCGCAGGCGTGAGGAAGAAACCGTCCACGACAACCTGGTCCTGTGCCTTGCCAGCACGCGAGTTCGTAGATTGCGCAGTGCTCGCGGTACCAGCAGCACCTCCTGCGCTAGTCAGGGACGCGGGTTTGATAGACTGCGAGTACGCCTGTTCCTGGGTCGTGGTGCCGGTCCCATGGGTTTTCACCGTCCAGCCGGTCATGAAGGCACCCACCTGATTCGCGACAAGCTTGTCCATTTCTTTGTTGCGCTCGACGGGCTGTTGGGGCTGTGCCGCGGCTTGGTAGTAATAGTTGACCTGAGGCTGCTGCTGGCCCGAACCTGCCTTATCCGCAGTTCCCGCAGGGTTCGCTTGGGCGGTTGACATGACGGACATGTAGGACTGCCCGTTGGACTCTGCCTGCTTGGCGTTGTTGTGGTTGTATTTCTCCAAGACCCGGCGATAGGCCTCACTCTCTTCAGTGGTGCCCCCCTTGCCATCACCGTTGATTACCCCGAGGTTGGAGCTGGTTTGATGGCGGCTATTGAGCCAGGTGTAACCGGCATAGCCGAGGGCTGCGACAGCAATTACTGCCGCGAGGATGGTTACCTTGGTCTGCCTTCCAATGTCAGCTTGAGTGCTCATGCGCTACCTCAGTAAATGTCGAGTTGGAGGGTGACTTTTTGACCCATCTGGGAGAGGGTGATGAAGGGAGTCACGGGTAAGCGGTACACACGAGTACCGTCGCCGGCAGCGAGGGTGTTATCGAATGCAGTTTGAAAATCCTGGCGAGTACGGACGTAGAGATTTCCGTCGTATTGCCAGATCTGGGTATGCGAAGGCACTGCGCCTTGCGCCTTCACCTGTTTGGCGTCTTTTGGTGGAATCCCATCCAGAAAGGCCTGCAGGAGGTCGTCGTAGAGGGCAATCTTCCCCGGGCCCATCACAGCCGCCTTGGCCAGCGGGCCACGGCCTGGAACACGCAGATCAAGCCGAGCGTCATACACACGGGCTCGGTCCTTCTTCCCATCGGGTTCGCCACTGACGATTTTGACGATCACCGGTGTTGTAGCCCCTTCCAAGTACAGAGCTAGGCTGCCGGTCTCGTAAGCCGATGGAGTCGACACCACTACTGTATGGGTACCCTGCAGCCATTCCGCGCTATAGAGATCGGGGTTGGAAACACGAGGCGTAGCGGCCAGCGGCCACGGAGCTCCCGTTGAGTCCAGCACGATGAGGTTGGACAGCTCACCGGGAACCACGCGCAACACAGGCATCGACGCGCCAGGGCTCAAATCAACCGATACGCTGGAAATACGGGGGATTCCCCGTACTGGCTGCCAGGCCTTCGCCTTTCGCGTGTTCTCCAACGCCTGACGCATTTGCTTGATTTGCTCAGGGGTGAATGGCTGAGCGACCTCCATCGCCTCGTCGAAATGATCATTTTCAGGCGGGTTCAGGGGAGGCAGTGGAGCTGTACCGTTTTGCTGTTGAGGATCTCCAGCGGGTTGCCCTGCCACGGCGTAATTTGCTGGCCCGTAGTTGGTCTGTGGGAAAGCATTCTGCATCTGAGGATTCACGCCAGGCTGTGGAGCACCTGGCGCGGCGGGAAAGCCCGACTGCCTGCTAGGACCTTCAACCCGGACCCATTGCCCCCCGTTCGGCGCTTGAATGGGCTGCTGTTGGCCTTGCGTGGGTTGGCCTTGAGGTTGGGCTTGCGCACCATTGCCTTGTTGCTCTGCCTTAGCCGTGCCGATCGCTAGCGTCAAGACTGACGCGACGAAGACTGATTTCATCATCATGGGTTCCTCCTTACCGGGGCGTGGTGACAATGCCGTCCAGCCCTACGCCCACGATGGAATCCAGTGTGGGAATACGTGCGACAGGCACTTTGGCGATGAATCGCTTGGGTTGAAGGTCGGTGGTTTGGCCGACCAGCTTGATCTCGATCGGAACTTCGATATGGCGGACGAAAACACCGTCAACAATCTCGGATTTCACTAGCACGCCGGTTTCAGTGGTAACCGTCATGTTCATGCGCTTGGATTTAACGAGGTCCAGGTAGCCTGCTGACTGCAGCTGCTCCAAATACTGTGCAAACCCGCGCTTGGTCCAATCGCCACGTACGTCTTCAAGCTGTTGCCTGTAGTCGGTGAAGTTGATCGTCATCGAGCGGTTCAGCGCATCCCGTGCGAATTGAATCGCCTCGGCGTCGGTGATGTACGGCTCTTCAAGAGGAACCAGCCTGACGATCCGGAGGCCGTCGGCTGCGAAGTACACGTAGTGGGGGTGCATCACAAACCAGCCGAACACACAGTTCAGGCCTATCGAAATTGCAAGTCCCCAAGACAGGACCAGGTTTGATTTGACGATGCTGGACGTATGGCTGGCCAACTGCTTGCGATCTTCCAGATCACGTGCAACTGGATCGACTGCATCCTGGTTTTGATGCAGTTTTTCAGCGATTTCTATCAGCTCTTGTTCGTATGCTGCACGTCCGAGATCCTCCCTCGATCCAGGATGTTCGAGATGCGGCGCTGCTGCGTCCCTGATGTTGGTCATGTCTGGCCCTCCGTTTTCCGTATTCTAACCATGATGCGGAATCGGTCAACACAAAAAAACTTTTTGCCTGACCCGTAATAACGGGGGCCGTATGCTTTCTAGTTTTACGGCATACCTACAATACGAAATTGCCAGTAATGGCATTGTGATTTCATTACGACTCGTACTTCACCGATATTTTCTGGTATGGGTCGTATTTCACCGATGAAATGTGCGCAGGATTTGGCCTTCAACCCCCCCAAAACAGGGGCTTGCAGGTCAAATTTCGGGTGATCAAAACCCGCCCTGGGGCAGTGGCCTGCATTCGTACATCACCGATGCCAGTCGTATATCGCCGATGCTGTTTTTTTTCACTTGCTGTGGCTCGTATATCGCCGATTTTTCGGTTCGTACATCACCGACAGTTACGTCGTATATCGCCGATGCGAAATTTCGTATTTCACCGACGTACGAAGCGTTCGGATCCCCCGACATACAAGGGCAGTCGTGGGGAGGGGGTTCGGGATCAATGCGGCTACCCGCTTAGACAACGCAGCCCATTCTAATTAGAAAAACGGTTCTGAAATTTGGAGGGAACCCAGTAAATACGCGGGTTTCAGCGGGTTGACGGGGCGAAACTGAGCCTCTAGCCTTCGCCAAAACTTGCTCAACGAATGCCACTTTTTAGGAAGGTTTTATCGAAAGGTCGAGCGATTAAAAGAGGGATCCGGCCACCGTTGCCGGGCAAAAAAAAAGAGCCCACACATCTGGTCCTGGCAGATCGATGACGTGAGGGCCCCTTTCAGGTAATTCGAGTATGGACACCTGCACTCTGCTGCGCAATACGCGGCACGGGTTAATTCGCCCTGAATTTGTCAGCTTCTTCATTGAGGCCTGCTTGTGAGCAACCTCATCACGGCAGCTTCGACGGCGCCTGCGCACCCGGGTTATTACCAGCCGGCGTCAGCGATGAGCCGTATCCTCGAAGAGGCTTCTTATCTCGCACGCTGCAGTGACAATAAAACGGCGATGAGAGTACGGCCGCGTGAATACGCGATCCGCTACCCCTACATGCAGGTGAATCGTCCTGGCCGTGTGTCATGGCTCGTTTTCGATCTCGACCATACCAACTCCCTGATTTGGGAGGAGCATGGGCTTCCCCCCCCCAACTTCATTGTCCGTAACCGAAACTCAGGCAACTCGCACCTCTATTATGCGATTGCTCCGGTGTGTACCACCGAGCGAGCCCGTGAAAAGCCGATCCTGTACATGAAGGCTGTCTACGACAGCATGGCCGCACTGCTCAAGGCTGACCCCGATTACCACAGTGGTCCAGTTGCCAAGACACCAGGTCATCCTTGGTGGATCACCACCGAGCTGCACAATCATGTCTACGACTTGGGCGATCTGGCTGAAGAACTCGACTTGGCCAGGCCGATGCCTTTGTGGTCCAAAGGACCCGACATGGATGCAGTGTCCCACTCCAGGCATTGCACCTTGTTCGAACGTGTCCGTTTCTACGCATACAGCATCGTCAATGCTGAGCGAGCTGGAGGTTACTTCGAGTCGTTTTACTCTCGGGTCCTTGCGCAATGTCACAACGACAACCGTTTTCGCACGCGAGAACGTTGCAACGACCTGCCCTTGTCATCAGTGCGCGCCACGGCTAAATCGATTGCCCGATGGACCTGGTCCCATTACCGCGGAAGTGGTGACTATCACCGTGGTGTGATGGAGCTTGATCGATCGCTGCCACTCGAGGAGCGCCAGAGCCTCGCCGCCAAACGGACCCATGCAGTCAGGCAAAACCAGACCGCAAACAAGATCCGTGGGGCTTGCCGGCAGTTGATCGCTAAAGGGTCTCATCTTACCTACACCGCTATCGCCCTGACTGCAGGCGTCTCTCGCCAAACCGTGGCCAAGTACAAGGCGGTCATCACAGAAGCACAGTCGCCGTCGGTTGTTCCCCTTCGCCCTAAGCAGACCCCCCAGACCACCCCAGCAGCACAACCAGCCGGTCCAAACCATGGGGCTGAGCCAATTAAACCTGGTGTAAAGGATGCTGTATATCAGGTACCTGCCCCTACCGGGGCTGCTTTGCTTCCGCCTTTGCCTGATTAGTTATTCAGATGGTGGGTGTGCATGGGGAGTGATTCGACACACTGAACCTCCAGCCTGCTCTACATAACCTGCTCTCCTCCGTGCCACCTTCATTCCATCCTTGAATATCTCCGTTAGGTGCGGTGCCGCTCTTGTTAATGGGCGTGCTCCTACGTGGAATCTGGTGCATCTCACCCTTACGAATCGCTCAGATTGCAGCGTAGAGCGCCCTCTTTATTTCTGAGATGGACTTTGAGCTGGCATTTGTCAGGGATTGCCAGGTTGCTGCCTCGATCACGGACAGCGTGGTTAATCGGAAACCTTGCGGAATGTGTGGGTTCTTGGGCGGATGATCATTGACGTGGCCGGCGTCGTGACGAATCAGATTCGAGCGGAAATAACCCAAGAGGATTTCGAATCGGTCGTGACGGCAAGCTTCCAGTCACCTTCCAGGCCCAGGAGTGCCTTCACATGTACGACCGAATCATTCAACTGCTCATGCTGGCCGTTGCGACGACTAGCTTGATCATCACGTTGTTGCCTCCCCCTGCACCTATCTCCATTCCCAGAACCCTCTACGCGGGCATTAGCCCCGTTGCCGCCCAGGTATCGGCTCGCCCCGCCTATCCGCCGTGTGTCTGAGATCAGAGGGGAGCAGTGTTTCAGCACACGTAAGCTGGGCTTTCTTCTTAGGAGATCCATTGCATAAGAATAATAAGAAGAATATTATTATTCTTATGGTATTTTCCTCTTGGAGCTGAGAATGGAACTGTCACCCGTTAACCCCGACGTTCGCGCACGGATCATTAGCGCGATCGAAGAGCTGTATGACCAGTTGGGTCGCGCCGATAAGTTCCCGACTGTGAGCGATGTCCGGGGTCGGGCGCGGGCTGACATGAATACTTGCTCAGCGGTATTCAAGGAATGGAAGCGGCAGCAGACCGCCAAGCCCGCTCTTGTCGCAGTGGCAGTGCCGGATCAAGTGAAGTCAGCCCACCTTGAGGCAGTCGGCATTGTTTGGACCGCCGCGCAGGAGCAAGCTAATGCCAGCCTTCGAGAAGCGGAGGCTAAATGGGAGCTGGAGCGCGGCGACAATGAGACTATGCGCCGCGAGCTTGCGGAGGCGTATGAGGGGGCAGTGGCTGAAGCTGAGCAGGCCCGCAGCTCGCATGCCGAGGTCCAGCGATCCAATGATTTGCTTACGCAACAAAACCAGCAGCTTTCCCAGCAGTTGGCAGAGGCGCGCGAGAGTCTTGCCGAACAGACCACCCGAGCAGTTGAGATCGAACGTAGAGCAAACGACCTTAAAGACGAGCTGCGGGTTGCCCACGAGGAGACCGCTGCAGTGAGGCAGGAGCTTTCTCAATCGCGTATCAGCCACCTGGCAGAGCTGGATCAGCAGAAAGGTGTTGCCGCCGAGCAGATCGAGCGCCTGAACGAGAATTTGGTTACGGCCAGGGCTCGCCTTGAGTCTGTAACTGAGCAGGCCGAGGAGCGCCAAATGGCACTGGGTGATACACAGGTGAAGCTTGCCCAGGCCCAGGCTCAAGCTGAGGCAGCAAATGAAGAATTGGTGCGAGTGCGTGCGGCACTCGATGTCAAACAGCAACAGGCTGATGGCCTGCAGTTGCAGGTTGCCACACTAGGTGCTCAACATGCAGAACTGCAGCGGTCGCATACTACGTTGCAGGCTGATGCAGAAAAGTGGCGTCAAGCTGCAGATGAGAACTCCCGCGAGCTGGCCAAGACTACCGGTGGCCTCCAAGAGGTGCTGCGGCAGAACAGCGAGCTTATGACTCGCTTGAGCCCGACCAAAAGCCGGCATAGCAGTGCGACGGAGAAGCCTTCTGCCGGCAAACCTGATGAACCCAAGTAAGGATGCCCGGAAGGCGACCTTGAAAAATGGACTTACAGGGAAGTGAACACAGCATGAAAACGTCTACAAAGTTGATCCTGATCGGCACGTTCCTCATCGTCGGATATGGGCAGCAGAGGTACGAAAAGACAGCTGACCAGGCTGCGTATGAGGCGGAGTGCGCGGCGATAGCGGCTAACCCAAATCACCCCGCATCGCCGTGCGTGACTCCGAAGCGACCCGATCACCCGTTACCTGCACGCGGGTAGCGAATTGGAAACCCTTGTTGATGGAGGTTTTTATGACTCGTTCAGCAGCAATCATTGAACGGTTGACGACCGAAGAAGCCGAGCATCCCGGGCTCCCGCATTACGACTGCAAACCTGATGTATCGTGCTGGCCACTACAACCTGATGACGTCAAAACCGCGGGGTATTGGAAGAAGGAAGGTCGACGCGTCCCCAAGGGGGCGGATCCAGTTGCATTTGTGATCAGTGGCCAAGGCAGCTCTTTCCATGGGATCAAGCTGCTTACCCGCTGGATGCCCGCCTATCACCATAACCAGACTCTGCCGGTGAAGGCCAAGGCTAAGGCTGAATGATGAAAAAGGGGCCGCGCAATCGGCCCTCGGGGTTTCAGGCACTGACCGACCCCTCCTCCCTCCCTCCCCTCCTCTTACCAGCCCCGAGCTGGACCCGAAATTCAACTACCTAAGTTGATATCAACTGCGTTTGCACCAGGTGTCCGTGGTGAAATCTATTTGCTCTTTGCGTACGTACGTACGTATGTTATTCTTTGTTTTGAAGCGTTCCTGCTTCCCCGGCGGCTACCGGGTTGAATTTCTCTAGGAGTGCAGAAGATGAATCCTGTGCAAATGGGCTTGAGTTTTGATGAAACTGTCGCTGAAGCTGCTTTCGGCGGTAGCGAGAGCTGGTGCTCGCCTGAATATACCCATGATGCCTATAAGGCGATGCTTGACACTGCAGCTGCCCGATTGCATGACGTACCCGCCGAAGTCCGACCGCTGTTCGAGCAGAGCATCGAATCATGTCTTCAAGCATTGCTTCAGGAAAAGCGCTGCGGTACCGACACCGTTCAAACTGGCTCGTTTATGTGGCGATCGGCATTGCCTGTGTCCATGGACCAATGGGCGGATTTGTCATTCCTTGCAGACGCTGGTGGTGTGAATGGTTGCCGTTTCAAGCAGCGCCGCGCACCGCGCTCGCAAACCTTGGGCATCCATGTTCCTGGCGTCGGCTCAATAGTCGTGCAGGCCTGGCTGAAAAGCGCTGAACAGCGTTGCTGGTGTGAGTTCGTACCGTGGGAGTCGAGTTTCTTTCGGGCCAGTCATCGTGACGTTGTCCACCTGCATAAGCTTGACTCTCACCGCTGGGATGGTGCTGTTTGCCCTGCAGCGTTCGCAGAGGCGGGCGACAAGGTCCCGACTGTTCCAACGGTGAAGGTTAATGGCCGACAATTTGTGATCATGGGCGCTTCATATTCCCGTGAGTTTCGGGATAGCCATGGTTGGACGTTCGTTCGGCATTGTGACTGGCCGATGCAGACTTACAGCTATGCGGAGCTGTGCAAATTGTGGGATGCAGGTGTCCTGGAGCGAGGCGATTGCCGCGGCTTAATGGCCAAGGTGCAGGGGGAGCTGTGTGTAATGGCTGAGATGGTCATGCTCTACGACGATAAAGTCTTGCCGTAAGCAGAGCGAAGCCCGGTCGGCGGCTACCGGTTCCGGGCTTCTACCAGAAATGAACTCGTCTAGGAGCGTCTGGGTTCGCACATGATAACGACTGCAACCAGGTACCTCAACCGACCCTATTACGCTAGATGGGAACGTGGTGCGCGTTTCTACGAGCTGCGGATCCTCGTCGATCTGATTGGTCACACCGTGGCAATGCGGAACTGGGGAATCTCTGGAGAGCACGGTGTCGGTGAAATACGAACCGTATTGGCCTCGGATGAGGCCTGCACAAAACTGATACACAGGGTGAGTCGGCAGCTGCACAAGCGTTGCTATCTACCTGTGTACAATGGCGGGAACGCGTAATGATCGAGATGAAGATGGCCGATATGGCAGCGGAAGATGATAAGCCTCTCAAGAGAGGTCGAAAAGCGAACGTAGTACCCTACGTACAGACCGACATGTTCCAGGCGAACATTGTTGAATGGCCAGTTAAGGATGACCTGGCCAGCATGGAGTTTCCGCTTTTCAGCTTGTCGACCAAACCAGATACGAGCGTTCGTGAGTACAGCCAGCCCGGAACGAACAAGCGGGTACGCATCATCCCGCCAGTGATCGGTGCCGCCACCGTTTTCGACAAAGACCTATTGCTGTTCCTCGGATCGCAGATCATCGAGGCACGCAAAGCAGGGATGCCAATTTCCAAGCGCGTTAAGTTCGACACATACGATTTTTTGACAGGTACATCCCGCGATCCTGGTGGAAACGCGTATTCGAACGTCCTGGACATGCTTCGGCGATTAAAAGGGACTCAGCTCGAAACCAATATCGTTACTGGTGGTCAAGAGCAGACCAAGGGATTTGGCTGGATCGAGGACTACACCGTCACCAAGACCGCATCCAATGGCAAAGGCGTGTTGGAATGCGAAGTCGTGCTGTCAGAGTGGATCTACAACGCCTTCCTGCATTTTGAAGTGATGAGCATTGATCGGCGCTACTTTGGGCTGCGGATGCCTCTTGAACGGCGGTTATATGAACTCGCTCGTAAGCACTTGGGTAGCAAGATGATTTGGGCCGCGGACATTGTTGCGCTGCAGCAAAAATGTGGCTCAAAACAGAGCCTCACCCATTACAGAGCGGAGATCCGCAAGATTATTCAGCGAGACCTGTTGCCGGACTATCACATGGGGTTGGATACCAGTGTGAAGCCTCATCGGATCGTGTTCTACACGCGCGATGAGCAATCGCTCCTCGAGGAGCTGGCTGCCAAAGGGGAATTGGATTGGTTCGCTGCGCTTGAAAAGCGAGACATGGAGGGTTGAATGCCGGCGCGATCTAGGCTTGAGCAATACGATCATTTGATGGGGGAACGGACTGACCAGGCCATTGCTGAATTAGCTGACTGCAGCACGGAAGCTGTTCGGCGGCGCAGGCTCAAGATTGGCAAAGAACGATTTGCCCTCGCCGAGTCCACCCCCCCTGCCCTTCTCAAGTATCAATATCTTCTAGCAAAGCGCCCTGTGGCTGAAATCGCCGAGCTCGCTGGCGTATCGGCCTACTTCGTCATCAAGCGTATGAAGCAACTGGAGAAGCCCACCTTCAAGCGATCAGCAATCGCTAACTTCGACCATTTGCAGGGGGCGATGTCTGACCAGGCCTTGGCTGATCTTGCTGGCTGCTCAAAAGAGTGCGCACGGAGGCGTCGGCTCCAGCTAAATGTCTCAGCAAACCGCGACACCCGATAGAAAAACTAGCCGAGTCGTCGTATATCGCCGACAAATAGTGTTGTATGCGTACGTACATACGTATAGTGTGTGTAAGGAAACCCACCGAGTTGTGCCTGGCGGCTACCAGGCTAACCAAGCGTCTAGGAGCAATATCATGAAGCGCATTTCGCTATGGTCCGTTGATCGCGACGATACCCTCCACATCGATGATGAAATCAAAAAACTGGAAGAAGCCCATTCAGTAATGATCTCCGCGAATCGTGCCCTAGTAGAGGGCGATGATTTGGGCCTTACTCGTTTGGGATTCGATAGTGACCACATCGACGATCTGAAAGTGCGTCATTCCGAGGGTAAACCAGGCTTTCCTGCATATGTCTTGCGCAACCTCCAGGACACTATCCAACAGCTGTCCGACTTGAAGCGTGGCGCCAATGACGGCCGCGGTGCGAGGTTGGTTGAGCAGCAGTAAGGGGCTTAAATGATGCGTACGCATTGTACGTGCGTACGTATCTATAAATAAGCAAACGGTTTATCATTGTCGCGACTTCAATCCATATGGGGGCCTGTTCATGGCATCACGTAAAGACGCTGCGCCAGCACCTTCGCAACCTAAGCGGAGCGCCAAAACGATCACCATGCGCGACGACTACCATGAGCGCCTTCGCAAGCAGGCATTCGAACAAAACACTGCTATGTCATTCCTGATCGAGCAGGCACTTGAGATGATGTGGGGCATCGAGTCAACTCCACCCACGAAGTAACCCCTCAAAGCGGGTTCGCAATGAGCCCTGCTTAGCGCCTTTTTGCCACAAATCCCCTCCCCCTCCCCTTTCAGATGCTCTCAGCCTTCGCTTGCTGCGGCGTAGGCGCCTGCGCGAGTGCTTGGGCCGCTCATATCGTTGCTACTAGCAACACAATCGGCCAAAAGATTCAGGTTATCAGGCTAAAAAATGAAAATAACCTGAATTCCACGGTTTACAACAGGAGTTCAGGATCTATACTGAATGCAACAGCAAAACGGAGAAGTGCTATGAACTCGAATGTGGAAATGGTCGAAGATGTTGCAACCTACGTGGATTTCAATGAGTTGTTTTTCACGCCCCGTTTCGCCGCGGACTGCTTTGGCCTTACGACTCGGCGCCTGAAAGACATCGAAGAATCGAACAACATCGAGATCCGTCGTGTGCCGCGCGGAACCGTGACCTCCCGGGTTTATACGCCATCGGACCTTTTCGATTTGGCAGCACTTCGCCGTGAACTTGGTCACTTGAAGGGCTTGGCGCGCCAGGTGGTCATGTCCACCTACATCTCGAAGGGTGGCACCAACAAAACCACCACAGCGGTCGGCCAGGCCATTACCTGTTCTCTCGCCGGGTTGCGCGTTCTTTTGGTCGACAATGATCCCCAGGGTGATACGTCGAGCATGCTCGGCTACGACCCGGACGCTACTCCAGAAGATCTGCAGGAGCTTGGAATTCCTGCTGACCGCATCGTTGATGGTCACCTCGGCCACTTGATCAGCCCAATGCTTCGCATGCGTTCGTTCCAACCCAAAACGCTTGATGAAGTCATCAAGAAACCCTTTGGTGAAAATGGCCCCCACCTGATCCCAGCCGACGCATCGCTAGAAGACCTGGGCGTGGCGTTGGACGCAGCCAATAATTCGGATATGTGGTACGCGAAGTGGGTTGAAGATGGTAAAGCCGGCAAGATTTCAGGCTGCGACCTATCGCAATACGACGTCATCATTTTCGATAACGCCCCCGCAGGCTCGCGCCTGACCAAGAACTCGGTAGCGGCAAGCGATCTGCTCATGAGCCCAGTTCGAATGGACAAATTCTCATTCAAGGCGATCTTGCGACTGCATGACTGGTGCGCTGGTTTCGCACGCGAATACGGTTTCGCCCCTGAACTGGTAGCTGTGCCGACCATGTTTGCAAAGGGGCGTCCTCGGATGTTGAACAACCTGTACAGACTGAACCAGCTTTTCCCAGGTCGCGTGACAGAGGAAAAGATTTATCACTCTGCAGACTATGTGAACTCCCTCGATGACGGTGTCCCCCTGATGTTCTGGAAGGGTGCTAATCGGGACACCATCGACAACGCTCGCGCAGTGCATGCCGAGGTTCTGGAGAAGATCCGCCGTGTTGCTGCTCAGCCCCAAGAGTGAGTGTTGCTACTAGCAACAGGGCTCATATTCTCAAAGGTGTTGCTACTAGCAACACGCAACGATTTTGTTGCTAGTAGCAACAGCAGATTGGAGTGTTGCTAGTAGCAACACAGGAGGGTGATTAATGAAATCCACCGACTACCCAGGCAAGCCAAGCACGGCAATGGCATCACTGCGCAAGCCTACGGAAATGCCGCCAACCACAGGTAGCCGTGGCAGCAGGGCGGCGATGCTCCAGCAGGCCATGGGATCTGAGCATGAGACTGATAACAAGCATCTCATTGCTCAAGGCGCTCAAGAAGGTCAACTCATACTCAAGGACGAATGGCTCGAGGAGGTCCTGGTTGAGCAGATCGATCCCTCGCCGTATCAGCCAAGGATGTTCTTCGATCAAGCCAAGCTTGAAGAGCTCGCTGGCTCGATTGACTCTGTGGGCCTGGGTAAACCGATTACAATCCGGCCTGTAGGGGAGCGTTTCGAGCTTATCGGCGGTGAATGCCGATGGCGGGCTCACAAAATGCTGGGTCGCGACAAAATCATGGCTCATGTAAAGCCAATGTCAGACGACATGGCGATGCTTTTGGCAATCACCGACAACCTCCAAAATGAGCTCACTGATTACGAAAAAGCTGTGAGTTATCAGCGATACATGCTGAAAGGCGCTGATAAAAGCCAGCGGGCATTGGCTCGACGCCTTGGTGTAGATCACACAGTCGTGAACCGCTGCCTTGACCTTATTCAGCTGCCCGAACAGATCAAGGAAATTCTGGACACCAAACCCCATTTGATTACAGCGAACTATGCGAAAAAGTTTGTAGAGCATTCAAAGGCGGATGTGAACATCGTCCATCGCATTGTGATTCAAATGGCCGAGAAGGGGACTGGCCAGGAGGCCGCGCTTCGCATGATTGGGCAGAAGCTTGCTGCTTGTAGCGGTCCTAAGCCCATGATGGCAGAACCTCGGAAGCTGCAAGGGGTTGGCTCAGTTCGTTTGAATGGGCGCAAGCTTGAATTCAAGATCGATAAGGAAGTGGACCCTCAGAAAATCATGGACAAGCTCGCAGCTTTCCTTGATTCGATTGATGCTTCTGAATTTGCGACACAAGGCACGCGAAATTGAGCATGGCCAAGCCCGCCCCGATCGGGGTGGGTTCAATCAGCTAACGGAGCGAAACGCATGGGAATGCCTAGTGAACCACATCACGTCAGGTACGTTCTGAGCCTGGCTAGGCAATGTCCGTTTCCAGACTGGCTCTTGCTAGAGCTGCCAAGCGGCGAGTGGGGTGCATTCTGGCAAGCAGGGCTTGATGGAACATGGGCGACCGCTGTGTGGGAGGGGGATTTTACCGCGTGCTCGTTGGTGCATGCTGATAGACAAGTAGTGCTTAGCCACATGGAAAAGTACCAGACAATGTAACTCGGGCCAGCGTGGCATACTCGCATTAATATCATTGAATGCGTACGTACGTACGTGTAAAATGTTCTTGTGTTAGACATCCTGCAGGCGAGGCGGCTACCTCCCCTGCAGGCCCACCAGTCTAGGAGCAAGAGCATGAATGGTTTTTCTCCCGTCCGATCTTCCCCAAGCAGTGCCCCAGAGCATCAGCGCTCACTCACACCAATTCCAGTGAGCCAATTTGTGACCCCATATGCTTCAGTTCTTCAGCAAATGTCGGAGGAGGGCGTTCATCGCCTATTCACAGCCCCTTTGGCAAGAGAGGTTATCCGACTCAGCGCCAAGGCTCGGACTCACGGCATGCTGTCCCTGGACGATGCTGCTGATGTCATCAGCACCTGGAGACAAGAGGCTGTGTCTCAAGGTTCGACGGGCGATAACAGCGATAAAGTTGTGCTGTCGCTGTTTGATAAGAGCGGGCAATGGTCTGACCCTTGGGTTGAGGCCGGCTACCAGGTATACCGGTTTGATATTCAAGACAACCCAGAGCTGGGTGACGTCAGCAAATTCGACGTTGAGTTCTTCATGGAGTACTTCGGCGACTTCGAAGGGGCAGAGGTGTACGCGATCATCGCAGCTTGCCCTTGCACTGATTTTGCGAACTCAGGGGCAAGGCACTTTGCAGCCAAGGATCTCGATGGGCGCACTGCGGCCTCAATAGAGCTGGTTCATCAGACTCTGCGACTGGTCGAGTATTATCGGCCGTCGATCTGGGCGATTGAAAATCCAGTAGGTCGAATCGAGAAGCTAGCTGGTCTTCCACCGTGGCGCCTCAGCTTCAACCCCTGCGATCTCGGCGAGCCTTACACGAAGAAAACCCTCATATGGGGCCGCTTCAACGCAGACTTACCCGTTGCACCTGTCCATCCCACCGAGGGCTCAAAAATGCACACGCAGTACGGTGGGAGCAGCCTGGCCACGAAGAATGCACGTAGCGTGACACCAGCAGGATTTGCTTACGCCTTCTTCATGGCCAACAACGCCTATCACCATCCAGCCTTGGAAATTGCCGGGAAATATGACCGCATCGATCCTCGGCTCCTATCGATGGCCATTGAGAACGGTTTGAAGCTTCAAGATCTCTCCAACCTCTTGGACGATGCCTACTATGACTGCGATGACGATGCCGTGACCAAGCTGTTGAGTGACCTTCTGGTCGAAAAGTCCTTTTCGGTGGTCGAGTCCACCGGGCAATTGGCAATGCTGATCTAGGTAGACGCCTGATCCGCCTAGTGCGCCGGGCGGATCTTTCCAAGTGTTGCTAGTAGCAACAGCTGAATGTTGCTACTAGCAACAGCCTGAATGGCTGTTTTTACAGAGTGCGAAAGGGCAGGGCACAGGCCTTTTTTTGTATGCTATATTCTGTATTCAAGACATTATACGGAATTAGCAATATGTCACTTGAAACCTTCAACCACGACGAATTGCTCCAGGAAGTGAAATTGATCCTGGATGGCTCTCATCCCACCTACAAAGGCAGAGAAGGTGCCGGCCGGTTCCTGCGGGGTGTAGGCCGAGACTTCAATTCGGAAGAGTTTGCCAAAGATCTCGACCAGCACCGGGACGATTACGCCCAGCGGTTCGGACTGGACACACCCCAAATCGAATGGATCGCGCAACAGGTGAGGGCTGGGTGTGAAACCCCGGATCGTCCTCGCCGCCGTATGCGCTGAGATGTGCTTTGCAACCATTTCGAAACCCATGAAGGAGGTGCCTCGTGCTTCTACCTTTTGAGCTTGACCCGCAGATCATTCATCACATCATCTACAGCCAGGCCGGTTCCATCGGCAAGGCAGTGATCGAGTTGATCATGAACTCGGTTGACGCAAAGGCCACCACGGTGAGGCTCACCATGACCAAGGCTGGATTCGATTGCGTCGACGACGGTACCGGTTTTGCGAGCCGTGAGGATGTTGTGCGCTACTTCGGCCGATTCGGCACGCCGCATCAAGAAGGCGATGCGACTTACGGGCGGTTCCGTCTGGGGCGCGGCCAAATCATGGCGCATGCCAGGACTGAGTGGGTATCCAATCGCTGGTCGATGCAGGTTGATACTCGGGTCATGGGGTACAGCTACGAGCTTGAGGATCTCCAGGAACCGTCTAACGGGTGCAGTATCACCGGCACCTGGTACGAAGCCCTCAATGACCTTGAGCTGATGTCTGCGGTGCAGGAGATACGCGATTTGGTTCGTTACACGCCCATTAGCGTTGAGCTGAACGGGCGTGTCATTACGCGCAATCCGGCAAGTGAAAAATGGGATTTCGAGGACGACTTTGCTTACTACCGGGCCAAAGAAGAAGGCCCCGTCTCGATCTACAACCAAGGTGTGCTGATTCGACATGATTCTTCTCATGTCTGGGGAGCTGGAGGCCTGATCGTCTCGAAAAAGGCTATCAACCTTAACGTTTCCCGCACAGAAATCCTGCGCAAAACCTGCCCCGTATGGAAACCGATCGCCAAAGAGTTCAGGCGCCTGGCCGAGGCTGTATCGGCAAAGCTAGGGGATCACCGTAAGACCGAAGCCCGTCGGGAAAAATCGGCGCGATCGTTGCTCAGCGGTGACGAGAATATCTGTGAAGTGTTTGCAAAGGAGGAGGTGATCACGCTGCTCCCTGGCAAGCGGCACATCACGCTGATGGAGTTCCGACTCAAGGCATTCAACTGGCACAAGGGAACATACACCCTGATCGAGCATGGGGACGATATTCCCAAGGGCGAGGCTATTGCTCGTGAAGGTCTGATTCAAATTGTCCACCCTAAGACCTTGGAACGGTTCGGCTGCCACAATCACATCGATTTCGAGGAAGCGCTTGATCGCGCCCTTTGCAACGTCAGTGAGGCAGCACAGGCCTTCGAAGAACGCGGCGAACGTGCTCCATGGTTCTGGCGTGGAAAAGCGCTCGATGCGCCATCTCTGGCCGCATATTCCACGTTCCGAAATGCCTTCATCGAAAGAACGCAGATCGTTGACGACCGCCAAACGCTGGACAAGGAGACGCGCAGAGCGTGGACAGCGCTGCGGTGGTGCCTCCAGCACTATGCCGGCGCATGTATTGGGGCAGAACGATACAGGGATGGAACCCTTCGCCACGGCGAAAAGCGGATGCAAATCCTGCTGGGTGAATCGAACACTGCTGAGGCTTGGACAGATGGGCGAACCTACTTGGCTATCGGTAGCGATATTGTCAAACGGCTCAATAGCAAGCCACTAGAGACAGTTGCTTACATCTTCGGCCTGGTCGAACACGAAGTTGCTCACCAGGGCGACAGCATCGCATGTGGCCATGATGAGGCCTTCTATCAGCGTTACCACGATATCTCGATCCGAATGGCCCCCGAGCGTCAGCGGTTCATGCACAAATGGCTCATGAAATACACCATGAGCTTGGAGCGGGAAGGGCAGAAAAGCCGGGGCAGGGCATGGAGCGAGCGATATCTCGTCGACCGAGTAGGCAGCGGCCGTATGAAGCGCGGACTTTCCCCGGTCATTGAGGACGTGTCGGCAGATCCTATTGTCACCGAAGCCGTTCCAGAGCAAAGCATGGCGTTGCTGAATATCATCAACGCTTCATTGGTTCAGACAGGTGCATGCCCCGAGCCGCCGAACTGGGAGGCGGTTCGGGAGCAGGCGCGCATCGATCAACAGGCTGTTACTGAGCGTGCGCGTGATGCGCATGAAAAACGAAAAGCGGAAGACGCCGAGTTGGAGCGCTACATCAACAGCGTTGAAGACGACGCCGCCGCCGATGTGCAAAAACTCCTCGAGCTCGAAGCGGCAGAATTCCCCCAGGGCGTCCTGGCTTATCTGGTCAGTTCCATGGTGTATGGAGGGTACTCTGATGACGACATCAAACGCGCTTGGGCAAACAAGGAATGGGAACAGCAAGATCACCCAGGTGAGTATTACCACGAAGACTTCGACCCAGACGAACCTATCGATCCGGAGCTTGAAGCCGCTATGGAAGCAGAATTCGAACGCGAAATGGCGAAGGAAAAGCCGATCGCGGACGAGCTATGGCGCGTCGACGAGGATTGCCGCGAGTTCGTCTATGAAGGTGAGAATTTCTGGTTGCTTGAGCGTAATGCCGCAGCTGCTGGATTCAGTCGCGTCGAGACTTATTTGAAATGGCGGCACCAAGAGTCCGAGGCCTAGCGCGCCAGGTGGCTTGCTGGCCGGTGCTATCCAGCGCGACAAGTCACCCCGTCTACCACCGGCTCTACCAACAGTAATTGGCACGAGGTCGTGTCGAGAAGAGGAGAGACATCATGGCTCGAGGAGTAAACAAAGTCATTCTGGTCGGCACCTGTGGCCAGGATCCCGAAGTCCGCTACCTGCCTAATGGCAACGCCGTCACCAACCTTAGCTTGGCTACCAGCGAGCAGTGGAATGACAAGCAGTCGGGCCAAAAGGTCGAGCGTACCGAGTGGCACCGTGTGTCGCTGTTCGGTAAGGTAGCCGAAATCGCCGGAGAATATCTGCGCAAGGGTTCGCAGGTTTATATAGAAGGCAAACTGCAGACCCGGGAGTGGGAAAAGGACGGCATCAAACGCTACACCACCGAGATCATTGTCGACATCAACGGCACCATGCAGCTGCTCGGTGGCCGTCCGCAAGGCCAACAGCAGGGCGGCGATCAGCATTACCAGGCTGGCCACCAGCAAACACCACGTCAGCCGCCGCGCCGGGCTCCCGACCAACCAGCACCCCAACCGGAGCCTGACTTTGATAACTTTGATGACGATTTGCCGTTCTAGCCTTTAGGGTCTGCCGTTTCGCATTTAACCTGGCCCCTATTCAACTATCCGTTGAATAATCGCTCAGGGGTTGGTAGAGTTTGTCTTGAGGACTGCAAACGCGCATTTCCGGGCTTGGCTGTCCAGTATTGGCCCCCGGACTTTCGGCAGCAGTGAAACTGGTACTCACTGACGTAGGGACAATCGATAGGCCACCTTCGTATGGCTGCTTGACTCGATTGGATTCTGACCCAAGAGACACGGAAACGAGCCTCAAAGCTAAAGAATCGCTGCGACTATAGCCTCTCGAACCAAGAAGAAAGCGGCCCTCGGGCCGCTTTTTTCATGCCCGGTTTTTGGCAATGGTGCCAACCTGAATGCCCATGGGCTTGGTGCGCGGCGTCCAGGTGACCACTGAATAGTGAAACCCCAGGTTGCGATCCATCAGCGGCTCCAGCAGCAATGTCCCATCCTGCGTGCGCAGGATCGTGATGCGATTCATCGCCGCTCGAGGATGCGCGGAATCATGGTAAAGCTCTGCGCCCAGGACAATGAGATTCGCCACGAACAGCGGCACATCGTCAGCCTTGGTGCAGCCTCGACTGCGCAGCTCCTTTTTCTTGCCTTCCCAGATGTGCTTGACACCGTAGCCAGCGGCGGGCTGTCCGGGCCTCATCCGGTGCAGGCCGGCCTTCAGGTAGACGGAAGCTTCAGCAGCGCCCAGACGGACAATCTCCGGAATCACGCCGAACACATGGCCCCCATTCGGGTGCTCGATCAGCTGGTTCGGCTTGAGTTTAAGAATTCCTGTCACGCGGCCCCCGAGTCATTGTGGTGGCATATTACCTTCAAGCCTGTCTGTGCGGGCTTTGTTTTATCTCCCCCGCATGCCTTGAGGATGCTTTTTTTGTCACCGGCATCCGACCTTCCAAAGTTGGTCCCAGCTGGTCATATAACTGGGGCTTAGCAGAGCCCGGCGCATACCCCAGTCCGGCGTCAGCGGAACGGCAGCAGTGCGCAAGCAGTCATGCCCCCACCGACGATTGATCCGATCCATGGCAGCCATGAGTGCGTCGGAGCGCTCAGGCTGGCTCGGGCTGAAAAGGTCCTGCGTGAACTCCCCTCGCTTGCGCAGATCCATCAGCAAGACTTCGGCCTTGCTGTACGCGAAACCTGGCCGGTAGATCTGCTCGACCGCCTGCAGGGCGCATTTGGTCAACTGGCGTACATCGTCGGTAGGGTAGGGCGGTATGCACGTTGCCGCGTTCGCATACTTCGCCCCGTCCCCGTGAAACGAAGTCTGGATGCCTATCCGCATGGCCCCGCACAGCGAGCGCTGCATGCGCAGCTTCTCGGCGGCACGGTGTATGTATGTCGCCAAGGCCTCCTGTAGGCCTTTGAGCGTATGGACGCGCTGACCGAACATTTTGCTTGAGCAGATCGATTGCTTGGGCGCTACGGATTGCTCCAGGTCCATGCAGGACTCGCCCTGCAGCTCACGTATCGTACGTTCAAGCACTACGCTGTATTTGCGTCCCATGGCCCTGGCGTCCGCCCGGGAGAGCTCCCAAGCTGTGCTGATACCGTCGCTTGCGAGGTTTTCCCGCATGCGTCTGCCAATGCCCCATACCTCATCGACCGGCATGCGTCTGAGCAGCCATTCAACGGCTTCCGGCTTGCGCAGGTCGACGACGCCGCCAGTTCTTTCCCGCCAAACCTTTGAGGCGTGCTGCGCAGCCTTGGCTAGGGTCTTCGTGTGACCGATGCCAATGCCGACCGGCAGCGCTGTCCACTGCAGCACGCGGGTTTGAATGGCCCTGCCAACATCAGCGATCGGCTCAGGTAGCCCGTCCAGTCGAACAAACAGCTCATCGATGGAGTATCGCTCCCAGTCCGGCACCAACGACGCGATGGCGACACCGCATCGATGACTCAATTCCCCGTAGAGGGTGTAATTACTGCTGAACACGGCGACGCCATGCCGCTCCAGAAACGAGCGCACCTTGAAATAGGGATCTCCCATTTTCAGACCGAGCGCTTTCGCTTCAGGGGTACGTGCCACGATGCAGCCGTCCGAGTATCTGAATGACACTAACAGTTAGCGGAAGATAACATATTGATTTATATTGAAAATACACCACTAACATTTTTTATGGTTTTGGCGATTCAGCGGGATCAAATAAGCCTTTTGATTCACACAGACGAAGGCAATTCGGCATAGATAGTTTGACGCTCGTGGCGTCCGTCCTGGAGGCGCACATCGAGAGTTATTCGTCGAAGTCAGGCCTCGATATCACGCATCAGAGTATCGATGACGTCAGGTTTGTCATGGACGCCGAACCGATCCACCAGCATGGAGGTCGCTTGGTTCATGCCAATGATGTCGACCGCGCACATACACGACGGAGTCTGAGCACCACCTTGTCGAGAGCCGCCACCGCCGCGATATCCCCGATGTATTCCTTGAATTCAAGTTTGGTATGCCTTGATACTTCTGAGGGGGCTGATATACGATGATTTCAGGAGATGGCATTCCTCCTTTAACCGCCTAGTGCTGATGATGCCTACGTGAACCCTGGACAGGGTGCGTAGGTGTATCCGCTCCCTGTCCCTGAGCTAGGACAGGATTATGATCCTACGACCCCAGTCGCCTCTCTTTTTTTGTGCTTACCTGTTACCTATTTGGCCTAGGTCTGACGAGGTGAGCCCACCATGCTGAAATCACTTTTGGTTATCGCCGTTGGCGCGTCACTCGGTGCCTGGTTGCGCTGGCTATTGGGTATGAAGCTAAACGCATTGTTCCCCACGATTCCCCCAGGCACTGTGATTGCAAACATGATCGGGGGCTACATCATCGGCTTAGCAATCGCGTTTTTGGCCGCATCCCCGACTCTGAGCCCTGAGTGGCGCCTGCTGATCATCACGGGTTTCTGTGGAGGGCTCACCACCTTTTCTACGTTTTCGGCAGAAACAGTTGCCCTGATCCAGGAAGGCAGATTGCTCTGGGCGTTCGGCTCAATTTCATTACACGTCGTGGGCTCGCTGACGATGACGGCTGCCGGGCTTCTGTCCTATCAAATTATCGGTACGCGCTGAGGAGATGAAAATGAAAGGTTTCCTGGTGATTTTCTTTACCCAACAGAACCGTCGTTATCAGGGCAAGATGCTCGGCGACTGGATCGTTGATTTGGCGAAAGAAATGGGACTACGTGGTGCGACCCTATCTACGGGTATCGAGGGTTTTGGGCATACCGGTCGGCTGCACTCCTCCCATTTTTTTGAACTGGCGGATCAGCCTACCGAGATTCGCATGGCTATCACCGAGGACGAATCTGAACGGTTGTTCGTACGATTGGAGCTTGAGGAAATCTCGGTGTTTTACATAAAGACTCCAATTGAAATGGGCTTCGTCGGCAAAAAAACCACCTAGTCCGGCATCCTTTTACCAAGCTAGGCTTCAGGAGATCTTCCTGTGCTTGTTGTTTCCGTAACATGATTTTACATTTTGAGCGGAGCTAGCTAAGATCGACGGATTGGAGATGGCATTCCTCCATTAACCAACCGCTGCGCCCGTAGCAGCTGATGATGCCTACAGAAACCTGATCAATCAGGTCTGTAGGCGTTCGCGCTCAGATTCCCTTTTTGGTCAGGCCCACTTACTTTTTTGTGGCTGGCCAAATGTCTAAATTTCGACGACCTGAACAACTCGACTTACTGCCCTATATAGCGAAATGGCTTGCGCTTGCTGGTCTTGTAGCTCTTTTGGCAGGCTCTGCTTCTGCGTTATTCCTCCTTTCTTTGGATCATGCCACCCAGTGGCGAGAAACCCATCCCTGGGTGATCTGGCTCCTGCCAGTGGCCGGCTTTGCTGTGGGACTTGCATATCACTTGATAGGCAAACCCGTTGATGCCGGAAACAACCTGATCATCGATGAGATCCATGATCCTAAGAAGATCGTGCCTTTGCGCATGGTACCGATGGTGCTGATCGGAACCGTGGTTTCCCACCTTTTTGGTGCATCTGTGGGACGTGAGGGGACGGCGGTGCAAATGGGCGGTGCCCTTGCCGATCAACTGACGCATGTCTTCCGTCTGCGCCGCGAAGACCGTCGGGTGATTCTCATGGCCGGTATTAGTGCTGGCTTTGCGTCCGTCTTCGGCACCCCTCTTGCCGGGGCTTTATTCGGACTTGAAGTATTGGCCATTGGACGTATGCGTTACGACGCGCTTTTCCCTTGCGTGGTTGCGGCAATCGTTGCTGACCAGGTGGGGCAAGCCTGGGGCGTGGTTCACACGCATTACGTCATTGGCGAAGTGGTTCCGGTGCAGCTGTGGAGTGTCATGGCTGTGGTGGTAGCTGGGATTGTCTTTGGCCTTACCGGCCTGCTATTCGCGACAGCGACCCACAAGCTCGGAGCCTTCGTTAAGCGGCTTATCACCTATTCACCATTAAGACCCTTTGCCGGCGGCCTGCTGATCGCAGTCGCAGTGTGGGCGCTCGGTAGTAACCATTACATCGACGTTGATAAGTACATCGGGCTAGGCATTCCGAGCATCGTCCAATCCTTTCAAATGCCAATGGCCCCTTGGGATTGGCTTGGAAAGATGGTGTTCACCGTTGTCTCCTTGGGCACTGGATTCAAAGGCGGTGAAGTGACACCGCTGTTTTACATCGGTGCCACCTTGGGGAATGCGCTGGCTCCCCTCTTGCACCTTCCCTTCGGCATGCTGGCTGGTATCGGCTTTGTCGCCGTCTTTGCCGGTGCAGCTAATACGCCACTGGCAACCATCGTTATGGCCATGGAGCTCTTCGGGCCCGAAATTGCTCCGCTTGCAGCCATTGCCTGTATCGCAAGTTACCTCGTATCCGGACACACCGGGATCTATCACGCCCAGCGCGTCGGCCACAGCAAGCATCACCGTCCTCTTCCGGAGGAAATCCGGCTCTCTGATATCAAGCAATTTCATGCTCAAAGTGAATCCGCCAGCGAGCGGAAAGTGACTCTTGTGGGGGAAGAGAAATGATTGAACATCACCAAGATCGCCTGACAGCTTTGCAACTCTATTTTCCTGGCGCTAGCCGGGCTCGCGTGACCAGCTTCTGGCACCACCTAAGCGCACCTGCACTAGCCCAGCACCTCCTTAAAGTTGCTCAAAAAGCAAAAATTGAGCAGGTCATGCTCAAGACGATTTCTGCAGGTTATTTGCCAGGCCATCGCATCTCCCATCATCACCCGGAGCTTGGCGATATGCGTCATCCCCAGTGTCTGGAATTGCTAGATACAGAGGACAAGCTGCGCGCATTCCTGCGCGACCACGCTGACGAGTTACGCAAGGTGCGAGCAGTTCTTCTCTTATGTGAGTTACCGCTCACTAACGCGTCGTAATTCAGTTTGAAAACAGCTCGGAAATGAAGAAGTAAGGCCGACCGAAGCGTCGGTCACTCGCCACATTAGAGGATGTAGCTATGAACGGCTTTCAGCTGACGTTTTTCACCGAACAGAGTACCAACTACCAGCACCTTCCACTGGGAGAGTGGTTGGTCGAGTTCGCCAAGCGAGAGGGCGCGTTGGGTGCGACGTTGGTGAGCGGTACGGAGGGGCTAGATCATTTGGGGCATTTGCATACGGCGCATTCCCTCAGCGGTGCCGATCATCCCGTCACGGTGACTATATCCACTGATGAAATTGGGTGCGACAGGTTGCTGGAGGCATTGGCCAAGGAGTCGTTTTCACTGAGCTATATCAAATTGCCCATCGAATACGGTCGAGTGGGCCAGGCGAAAAACTAAAAAACGCACCTTGTTGGACAACCAATAAAAAGGATAACGCCATGTACCGAGTTTATAACCTACGTCCACAGCCAGCCCCTGCTAACTGGGCTCGTGACAACAAGACGCTTCTCGTAGGACTGGTTTTCTGGTCACTTTTTCTGGCCGGCATCGCAGGCAGTCAAAAGGTCTCGAGCGAGGGGTGGTACATCGTCACCTCGCTCGAAGGCGCATTGGTCACGATGCGTATGCCCAGTGAGAAGTCCTGCAAGGCCGACGTAGCCCAGACCTGCGTACCGGGCTACGAGCTGAGAGCACAGCAACATTGAGCGCGATGGCGGTTGGCAATCCAAAGATGAGATCGCGAAATGGAGCTCACCGACGTCGGCTCATCAAAATCATTTTAGAGAATTGGGAGACCACATGAGCGCAGTGACGCTGAGCATCGTATTCGGGCTTGTGATGGGCAGGTTTTTCACAGGATCTGTCTATGAGTTCGCCGCGCTTTTCATCGTAAGCGTTGGAGTGTCCTTGCTGACCTTTTATCTGCTAAATCAAAGGCGCGCCAGGCTACAAGCCCAAACGGCGTATTGCTGCTCTGTAATGGTTGCTTCAAACCAAATGATGGAGTTTTTCCAGATGGCAAAGGGAGGGCAGTTCATACCCTTGGTGGGAGAGATTCCTGAACTAATTATTGGAGGCTTCTTGGTTCCCGCAATTGCGGTGTCGGCAGTGCAGCTGTTCAGGATACTCATGGAGAGCTGACGTCCGACATAGAGGCCTCTCAACGGTTTCACATGGTTAATGACGTTCCCGAATCGTTACTTGGAGAAGATCTATGAAAACGCAAATTCAGGCCATTTATGCACGTGAAATTCTCGATTCACGCGGCAACCCTACCGTTGAAGTCGACGTCACCTTGGAGTGCGGCGCCATGGGCCGGGCTTCAGTACCGTCCGGTGCCTCTACAGGCGTTCACGAAGCAGTTGAGTTGCGTGACCAAGATATACAGCGGTATTCCGGCAAAGGAGTATTGAAGGCCGTTAGCAATGTAAATACCGAAATACTTGAGTCTTTGAGAGGCCTGGATGCGGCTGACCAGGAACAGGTTGATCATCTGATGATTAAGCTGGATGGAACCTCTGATAAATCCAGGCTTGGAGGAAACGCGATCTTGGGCGTGAGCCTCGCCGTTGCCAGAGCGGCGGCTTCTGCGCTGAACTTGCCCTTGTTCCAATATCTGGGCGGCGAGCAAGCAGCAAGAATGGCCGTCCCAATGTTCAATATTCTCAATGGCGGTGTTCACGCCAACTGGCAAGGCCCTGACTTTCAGGAATTCATGATTGCACCTACAGGAGCTGGCAGTTTCAAGGAAGCCTTGCGATGGGGCGCTGAGGTGTACCACGAGCTGAAAGCGGTGCTTAAGGACGCCGGCTATTCAACTGCGGTCGGAGATGAAGGCGGCTTTGCTCCGACGCTCAAGAAAAACTCAGATGCCATTGAGCTGATCATCAAGGCAATTGAAAGGGCCGGTTACGCCCCTGGATCTCAGATCGAGATCGCTATCGATCCAGCATCCAGCGGTTTCTATGAAAACGGTCTTTACCATCTGCGATCGGAAGGTCGTAAGGTCGATGCCCAAGAGCTGATTAGCCTCTATTCCTCCTGGGTCGACAAGTACCCGATTGCGGTACTGGAAGATGGCCTCGCGGAAGACGATTGGTCGGGCTGGAAGCTATTGAATACTGCGCTGGGTGACCGGATCGAGTTGGTTGGAGATGACCTGTTTGTCACCAACGTCGAACGGGTTCAGCGAGGCATCACAGAGAATGTCGCAAATGCCGTACTGATCAAACCCAATCAAATCGGAACCCTGACTGAGACCAAAGCCGCCATCGAAATGGCCTACGGTGCTAACTGGGGCGCAATGGTTTCTCATCGTAGCGGCGAGACTGTAGATAGCTTCATCGCTGATCTGACCGTTGCCATGGGGACTGGCCATCTCAAAACTGGAGCTCCATGCCGAGGCGAACGCGTCGAAAAATATAACCAGTTTTTGCGCATAGAAGAGCATCTTGGAAGCCGTGCCATTTATGCAGGACATGATGCGTTTGTGCGGTGATATCCACCGGCTTGAGTCCAACCAGATTGAAACGAGAGAGACGTAATGACTCCGTCAGAGAAGCTAGTCGACTGGAACCGGAGATGGAGAATCCAGGGCGGCATTGTCATTTGTAGAAAGTGCGCGGCGCAGCAGCCCGAGACATTGAGTGATCAACCGTTCGCACACCACTTTGACTGTGATGAGGACAGCTCGAAATCTCCGCGACCATGGACTGACTTGGATGCGATCAGGAAGTCATTCGTCCTGCAGCCGGGAAATCTGTTGGTTTGGTCAGCGTAAAAATCGAATCACGTGTATCCGTTGGCAAAAAAGTCAGCGGCCTTAGCCTTTCATAGACGCTTGGAGATATGAGCATGAGCTACGCGGACATTCCAGCTGGTAACGCAATCCCCGATGACTTCTTCACCGTTATCGAGATTCCTGCAAACCACTCGCCGATTAAGTACGAGGTGGACAAGCCGAGCGGACAAATTTTTGTTGACCGCTTCCTCAGCACACCGATGTTCTATCCGGCCAACTACGGGTTTATCCCGAACACGCTGAGCGACGATGGCGATCCTCTCGACGTTCTGGTGATTTGCCCATATCCCGTCTCACCTGGTGTTGTAATCCGCAGTCGCCCGGTTGGTGTGATGTACATGACTGACGAAGCCGGAGCGGATGCCAAGGTGATCGCAGTGCCTCATGAAAAACTCAGCTCTATGTACAGCGACGTCAAGGAGTGCTCAGACCTCCCTGCGTTACTCCTCGCGCAGATCCAGCACTTCTTCGAAAACTATAAAACATTGGAGCCAGGCAAGTGGGTGAAGATGGGCCGCTGGGGGAGCTCAGATGAGGCGCGGGAAGAGATTCGCAAATCGGTAGCTGCATATATCCCCAAATAGCTCTTCCGCCAGTTGGAATTCAGCCGGGAGTCGAACTGAGGGGCGCGTGATTTGTAATTGGCCTCTCAGTCGCCCGGAACATTAAATATCGATGGAAACACGCGCATGGAAAAATGGGTGGCTTATGCCTTCATCTCAATGTTTTTTGCCGGGTTTACTTCTGTGATCGCCAAGATGGGACTCGCAGGCATTTCAGCTGAGCTTGGTCTAACAGTTCGAACCCTGTTCGTGTGTGCCTTTGTACTCGTATTCGCCGCCTGGGCTGTTCCGACACAGGAAGTGGCCAACATCACAAGCCGAAATCTGTATTGGCTAGGACTGTCTGGCGTCACCACTGCCTTGTCATGGATCTTCTACTACAAGGCACTGAAAGTCGGGGATGTCGCCACGGTGGCACTGATCGATAAAGGTAGCGTGGTCGTTGCCATGCTGCTCGCCGGCCTGGTGCTTCGAGAGATCATCACGTTGCGCATGATCGCCGGTGCGGGCTTGATCGTGGCAGGTTTGTTGGTCATAGCTAAAAAGCCCTGACTAGCCTGCAAGTCAATGTTCTGCTCGGAGCATAACTCTGTACCACGCGTTCCAGAGCCCTAGGGGATAGGTTGAGTCTTATCTTAGCCTAGGACAATAACTGTTACAGGCTATTTGCTCAGCCATATTGATAAACCTCGGATGTTAAAATAATCGCTTTAGATCAAAGCGCAAGGAAACTGATGACCCACAATAGAACTTCCGCAGAAACCCCTAGAGCGGCTGCAATCTTGGCTCGCTTCCTGTCATCGGAATCCGCTGGAGGTCTTGTGTTGATGGGGGCAGCTTTGGCTGCGCTGATTGTCGCTAATTCGCCTCTATCCCAAGGTTACTTCGCAGCCTTGCACAGTGTCTGGTTGGGCATGTCTGTCGAGCATTGGGTCAACGATGGCCTGATGGCCATCTTCTTTCTAATGGTCGGCCTGGAGATCAAACGAGAAGTGCTGGCAGGTGGGCTTTCCACCTGGGGCCAGCGTGCCTTGCCGGGATTTGGTGCTATAGGCGGCATGGTTGTGCCTGCGCTGATCTACATCGCAATAAACTGGGGTAATACTGAGACCTTGAAGGGCTGGGCCATCCCAGCCGCTACCGACATCGCATTCGCCCTGGGCGTCTTGTCGCTGCTGGGTAAGCGAGTCCCGACTTCGCTGAAGGTTTTTCTCGCTGCCTTGGCGATCATTGACGACCTGGGGGCTGTGGTCATCATCGCTTTTTTCTACACCACTGGTCTTTCCATGCCGATGTTGCTGGCATCGCTCGCAACTCTGGTCATTCTGATCGCAATGAATCGATTGGGCGTCAGACGATTGCTCCCATATTTGCTTGTCGGTGGTGTGCTGTGGTTCTTCGTGCTGCAATCTGGGGTGCATGCCACCCTTGCTGGTGTCGCTGTAGCGCTGTGCGTCCCAATGGGCAAGCCTGAAGAGGAAGCCCGGTCTCCACTGCTGTTCCTAGAAGAAAAGCTGCACATGTGGGTAGCGTTCGCTGTGGTGCCGATTTTTGGCTTCGCAAATGCTGGGGTTTCACTGGCAGGTATTTCCATGGAAAACCTGGTCGATCCAGTTCCGCTGGGTGTTGCGCTCGGCTTGTTGGTGGGCAAACAGATAGGCATTTTCCTATTGGCGGCCTTAGCCATTCGTCTGGGCTTGGCCAAGTTACCAGAAGGAAGCACCTGGACTCAGCTTTACGGCGTGGCGCTGTTGTGTGGCATTGGCTTCACCATGAGCCTATTCATTGGCAACCTGGCGTTTGCCGGATCAGCTCACTTGATTGATGAAGTCAAAGTTGGGGTCTTGATCGGTTCGATCCTGGCTGCGTTTGGCGGCATCATAGTTCTTAGCCGTAGCAGTGTTCTCGCAGGTGCCGCAATAGCCAAATAGCCTCGATTGGATTGACCACGGTATTTCTGAACAGGCAGAAAGGCCGTTTATCTGCTGGGCTTCTGAGTCAGAGCCACAACCTTTCCGCTGGAGACCGCTTTTAACTCAGCCATTTCGAAAAGGAGGCGCTGGTTTACAGAAGCGATTCGGGCAAGCTCCGCCAAAAGCTGGTCGTTTTCCGCACGAAGCGCCCTGTTTTTCTCCTTCTCACTCATCAGTGCTTGGTGCTTCGAGTCTCGCTGGGCGCGCACCGACTTGCCCATGAGAGTGCGAATTTTTTCCGCCACCGCTGGGTAGGTATTATGAATGAGACCCGGCGTAACACCTGCTGCTCGGGCAACCGAAGCAATGGAGAGCTTTTCGTTGCCTGCGACGAGGCCATCAATGACCTTATCTAGCGCGGCGAGGGTCTTCGACCTTGAACGGGCTGGTGTCTGATCCTGAGTAGACTTATTCACCATTTACAGCCTCGTCCGTCTCATCGTTTATGGGAGAGAGCCCCAAACTGGTGATGACGTCGAGTGCGACTTGCAAATCGCGCGCTGCTCGCTGCGTAACGGCAGGGCCCGCGTCTTCGATCTTAATCAACTCTTGCTGCTGGATATAAATGTCCTGCCAGGTGCCAGCGAAGAATTCATCGATGACTGAATTTTTGCACCCTGGGCACCGTGTGGCCTCATATAGACCAGCACCTCCGCAGCCCCGCTCCGTGGCAATGCACCATCCGTGTCCAGTCGCACGAATGTTGGCATGTGGAGCGGTCTGGGCAAGTAGAGCTGCTCTATCCTTGATTGGGATCGCCCGCAATTCCACAATCTTTTCGCCTGCGCCCCCAGCCAAGGGCTGGTCACCGAGCCATGATTCGATCAGATCGATTTTAAATTCTGTCATCTGCTGAAAGATCTCATCAAAAAGCGTCAGGTCTTGCTGCGGATTGGATGCATAGAGTTGAGTCATGCTCATGCTACTATGTTTGAACTGCCACTTTAGGTAGATTAACGAAGTGCGACCCATACGGGACTCAACAAAACACCTTGCATAGGTTCGCCTGCATTGGTGCGTCCTCAATGGCCAATCACTTCCAGCGGCTTTAGCTATACGGTCAAACGCAGCATTGGATGCTTGCCCGCTAAGCGCCTCAACATGTTTATCCTGAAGTTTACCGCCCTGGGCGTGTCGCCCCAAAAATAGTTTCTTCGAGTCCCTGCGAGCCTTTTCCAGCCTCAGAAGGTGCTCGGTGGGATTACTGGGATCGATAGTTCTTGCAAGATTTCTAATCTCTAGTTCCAGTTCTTTCCTGATAGGAACCGAGTATTTGGCCAAAAGCTCCAGTGCATCTAGAGTCAATTCTGGGACGAGATACTCTACGCGCCCCTTGCCCGTCTTATGTTCTATTGTGGATACCCAGCAAAATTTAACTCCATTTTTGATCTCTCTACGCCAAGCGCCAACCTCAATCCCAATGGCCTCGTCATTACGCATGCCGCTAGTGATTGAAACTATATACAGCACAGCATCTCTGCATCGAATCGACATTCGCTCATCACTAGGATGATATCCTATACCACTGACCGCTAACTCAGCTTTCATCTCCCGAACGATACTTTCGCAATAGTTGAAAATTTTAGATTGTTCACCAGAAGGAATAATATCCGTCCGCCCAACGTTTTTATTAGCAGAAGCCGATCCTTTTACTTTGCTAACTCCGCAAATTCGCCATAATTTAGAGTTACCCCAAGGATCACTCTGAAGGGGAAAAATCGTATCAGCAGCAAATACCCAAAGGAAATCAATAACCCGTAACCGTCCATAGAGCGGGAGCGGCCTTAACTTTAATTCATTCTTGCAATGATAAACATAATTACTGATATGGATCGGACGAACATCCGCAAACCTTGAAACTCCCAGATTGTTCAACCAACGAATAAAGGGCATCACACTTGCAACAGCGAAAGTAGTGATACCCCGTGCGATAGGAGGCTTGGAGCTAGGTAGACCTCGCTTAAACCATGCGTAAGCAACAGCTTTGCAGTCATCAATGAGCGCCCGAGGCATGCTCATATCCCAATTGATAAATTTATAGGAATGGGCAACATTGGCCTGATCAAAAAACGGACGAAGATCCCACTGCGCATCGCCAAACCTGCTAAGCACCAGAGTTTCCCCACGGTCATTAACGATGGCACTGATCACAATAGCATTTCGTTCTGCGGGACTCAGACCATTGGCTGTCACCGGTTGCGCAATGAGGACATCATATGCCTTCAACAACGCATTCGTGCTTCTTATGTTCAAATCCCGCCGCCCCTTCTTTTCTTCATGAACTCGATCTTTTTAGCCCAGAACAAGTGCGGAGATGATTCAGCCTTTGCCTTTGCTCGCTTAACCAAAGCGGCATCAAATTTTCGTGAAGTGAACTCATTGATAAGTTTAATATAGTCAAACTGCCGCCTACGCCATGCCTCCCACTCATCAGTGAGAAAATATTCGACTTCGGCGTAAAGGAACTGTTGGTAACTGAACAGCCGGTATAAGTCCTCCTGTGTGCCTACAATCGCATAGCTGGGACAACCGAGGCAGTGAATAAACTCCGAACAGTGATTTACGCCATCCTTGGGCGCCCGACTACCATAAAGGCTATCTTTGCAGCCGCCTGGCGGGGTAGGTGTGACGTGGATGCCCCGTAGCTTGTCTGGAAAAGCCTCCCCGACAAAAGTTGCGCCTTCGGTCTTAATTTCATCATTAATTTTTAAGTAGTGATTATCCGCAACGCCTGGCGTATGGCCCATGACAGAGGACACTTCTAAAATGTCTCCACCGCTCAGCTTCCACAAACGGCTTTCCATAGTCTTCCGCAGCCGACTAAGCGTGACATGCAGTCGATTACCTAGATCGTCTTGAAGTGCATGACGCTCACAAATATTTTTGGTAGTCACGTATAAAGCGCCGGGCGTAAGGGTAACAATATTGTTCGCCCCACCCCGTTGCCCTGAGCGATACAACCATACATATGAACAAATCTCCTCGGATGCCAGCGCCACAAGTGGCTTGCTGATTTCAAGGGCCTTATTCAAGACTGCAACCCCATCGAGCGGAATGGCGCTGTAATCGTCTAGCAGATTAGTTTGACGTATTGTTTTACTCTGCGCACCTTTGCCCCGCCGCTTGATAGTAGTTATCAATCTGAGATTTGGCACAAACGGGTGAGGCTTTAGGGCATCTCTCGTCATTTCTAAAAGTGGCGTGGTATTAATACCTGATCTTGCCGCCGTGATTAGTAGCATCACTGCCATGGCCTCTGCTCCATTGCCAAGGAACGTGCCCTTATGGATAGCAACAAGGTCGGACTTTAATGCCCCGAGTAGCCTTTGCATTTCCCCCATGGTGAGCGGATCTGCGTCTTTCGTATTCCGCGCATTGTTGGGGAATGGATTTGGCGGCAAGAGATCGTCAGTATCGGTTTCTACAAATCCATAATCAGCTAGAACAATGACCAATGACTTAAAGCTGGTGTAGTAGTTCTTAGCCGTCGAGCCATTGGGGTACTTTAGCTTTAGCCAAGAGATATAACGTTCCAAATGACGTTTGGTCAGGCCGTTCGGCGTTGTGGGTGGCGACTCGACCGAGCCTCCACCTAAGAAACTCAGAAAGAACCTCAACCCGTTCACAGAGTAACCAATCAAAGTGGCTACGGAGAAGTTTCCTCCTTGCAGCAACGCCCTGATAACGTAAATGCTTTGAATTGCCCAGGCGTCGAAGCCCGAACCTAGGGATGGTCTGAAGTAGTTGTGTATTTCTGGCTGACTTCAGCCCCTGCCGATTTTAAAAGCGGCAAATCGATCAAAAACGCTCAGATCACCCGCTTATTTCTGTGTTTTTAGCCGCCGCGAGCACCTCGCGGCAGCCATTTCCCACATTACAGGCGCACCTCTCCTGCATTCGCCAGTAAATGTCGGCGCGCCATCCACAGGTTCGACAGCGCGAACAGCGTCACCAGTTGCGCCGTGTTCTTCGCCAGACCACGGAAGCGCACCTTCACATAACCGAACTGGCGCTTGATCACCCGGAACGGATGCTCGACCTTGGCTCGTACCTGAGCCTTGGCCTTCTCAATCTTGCGCGCGGCTTTGTACAAAGCACTGCGCTTATCAAGCTTCTTGTAAGTACTACGGCGGGCGGCGATCTGCCAGATGACCTCCCGGCCTTCATGTTCAGGGCGTTTCTCGACGCCGGTGTAACCCGCGTCGGCACCGACCATGTTCTCATCGCCGTGCAGCAGCTTATCGACCTGGGTGACATCGGCCACGTTGGCCGCCGTGCCCACCACGCTGTGCACCAAGCCCGACTCATCATCGACACCGATGTGCGCCTTCATGCCGAAGTAGTACTGGTTACCCTTCTTGGTCTGATGCATTTCCGGGTCGCGCTTACCGTCCTTGTTCTTGGTCGAACTCGGCGCATTGATCAGCGTGGCATCGACGATCGTGCCTTGGCGCAGCGACAGCCCTCGGTCGCCCAGATAGCCATTGATGACAGCCAAGATGCCGGCGGCTAGTTCGTGCTTCTCCAGCAAACGACGGAAGTTGAGGATGGTGGTTTCATCGGGGATACGCTCCAAGCTCAGCCCCGCGAACTGGCGCAGGATGGTGGTCTCGTACAGCGCCTCTTCCATCGCTGGATCGCTGTAACCGAACCAGTTTTGCATCAGGTGCACGCGCAGCATCGCCATCAGCGGATAGGCCGGACGACCGCCTTCACCCTTGGGATAATGCGGCTCGATCAAGGCAATCAAACCCTTCCACGGCACCACCCGATCCATCTCGATCAGGAACAACTCTTTGCGGGTTTGTTTGCGCTTACCGGCGTACTCGGCGTCAGCGAAGGTCATCTGCTTCATGGGGAAACTCAGCGGGTGGAATCCGGGTATTTTGCCAAAATCTGGAAGTCTTCTTCAGAGTTTCCCTAGGTATTGAGAGTGGTCGAGCTGCCTATGATTTCTCGGGTTTCTCGGCAAATCAATTTTGATGCTATCTTCGACAGCCTCGAATCCTTTCGTGACGGATTGCAGGGCCGCCTTATAGTTCTTTTGCCGGGCCAACGTAACTACCTCAGGTGCGCTTAGTGGAGTCAGCCGTGAACATCATGTCAATTTCGTCCTCATGCGCAAGAACGGATTGAGCCTCCAGCTGGTTGATGAGGTGCAAGTAGATCATCGTTGTTTGAACATCTGAATGCCCCAACCTGTCTCTGACATACAACAGCGGCTCACCTTCAAATTCTTTGCTTTTTCTAAGGGCAAGCAAGGTATAAGTCCCGTAAGTGTGGCGTAGCATATGAGCCCGAACATAGAAGCCGCACTTTCGCTCATAGGACTTCATAACGTCCACTACGGAATCCTTTGAATAATGCCTGCCTTCATTAGTTAGGAGTAGCGCAGTTACACCTCCATCACCATTGGACTTACGAACCTCTCGCTGGTGAAGGGAATAAGACCACATGCTCTCCATCAGCGACCATGGCACATCGATAGTCCTGGGCTTGTCGTACTTGATATGCATGTCTGAAGGATCAAGAGCAACGCTGACCATTTGCCTTGGGCGCAGTCCATTTTTTAACCTAGGGTTGAACACATATTTGAGAGGAAAAGACCTGGCCTCACAGGAGCGAAGCCCTGTACGCACCATGAGGTGAAATAATATCTGGTGGCTTGGATCAGTATCCAAGGCAACGCATACCTTGACTTGATCCTTGGTCAAGAATTTGGTCAGGCGCTTTCGGTCACGCACCATCACCGAAGCCTTCGTGCTCTCGGCTCCGGGTTGAGCAACATGACTGAGAAGACCGGAATGTGGAGCCACCCTGACCCTTTTCTCCCCGAAGGGCAGCACGGTTATCAGGTTGCGCTGCTTGGCCCATCGGTAGAACTTCACAATCAGGGCCAAGCGACTGTTCACCGTTTTGGGATCAAGCGCTAATTCTCCGCTAGACCAATCCCTGTACCTCGACAGGATGCTCAGACCATGGGCCGGGCTTTCCTCGTTCCAGGCCAAACCATTGGCCTCCAGGAAGGCGAAATAATCGTACAGACGCCGCCCATAGGCTTCCCAAGTCAAATCGCTTAGGGCCTCACCTGACTCGATGAGCGTGTGCCAAAGGAAGGACTGGGCTGGCTCGACTGGCCATCCCTCTGACCCGATCAGCAAAGGAAAGCCTTCAAAGGATCGACCTGCCAATGCTAGGTCTTTTGTTGCGAATACCAGCCTCATGCCGCTGCCCTAAACCACCACCAATGGATTGCCTTATGAAGTCTGGAAACTATTGTTCCAAAGGGGTTCAGAAGGTGGCGCGGACTCTACAGGATTTACTAACGATTTCTACCCCTCAGATCCGAGTTGGACAATACGACGACTGGGCGCTGTCGCAGCTCTGGTCTGAAAATGCGTTCACAGCTGCAGTAGAACGAGTTGACGTCCACCAGGCCGAAGATAGGCTGATGATTAGTGTGCATGGGGCGTCAGGTCCCATGTCACGACGCCGAACACTTCAATGGTGCCATATTCGCTGGGAGCGATGCTCTTGTACGCTGGATTTGCCGACTCCAATACCCACCCTGCAGCTGACCTGGCCAGCCGCTTCACTAGAGGTTGATTGTCGACGTAAGCTAGTACGATATGGCCGGCAGTCGGAGAAATTGATCGGTCGACTACCAGGAGGCTACCATCGAAGATGCCGGCGTCGCGCATGCTGTCACCTTCAACCTGGACGATCCAGACGTGAGGAGCACGAATATTCATGCGCTCATCCAGGGACAGAGGGGCTTCGTAGTAGTCAGCCGCGGGGCTTGGGAAACCGCCCGCTGCAGTACCAGCCAAGACTTGGAGCAGCTGCGTCGACGGCGCCAGTGGATACGGCGTGAGGGCATTCATAAAAGACACCAGCAATTACTGTTTGCATATACAGTAATCCAGCAATCGCTGCGCGACTAGCGTCGGTTAGACAAAAGGCGTTTCCAGGAGCTGACAGTCCCTGAGATTTCCGCCTATAGTACCCTAACAGATATATGCTTTAGTTAGGGCAAAACTATGCAAGTGCTCGAAAAAGAAAGGCTGTTACAGATCTATGAAGAGGAGATAGAGGCCGCGTATGCCGAGCTTCTTGATGCGTTTATGAACATGCTGACGCTTGGGGTAGGGGATCCCAGGTCTATGGCTGGTCGATGCGGCGCACGGGTTGCTGCAGCGCACAAGCGGTGCAAGCGAGGATTAGTGTTTTCCGAGCTGGTGATTGCTCGTGATGCTGGCTTGGACATCACCCCTACAGTTGCTGAGCACGTGTGTGAACGGCTAATCGGCCGTGGGGTAGATTTCCGAAAGGCGCTAACTTTCTTTGGTACGCCTGGCCGTACCGCAGCGCAAAAATCTGGCGTGGTCCAGGAAGACATGGCCAGTATTGAAGCGCAGCTGTCTCCGCAGGTGAGTTTGCTCATATACGAGATGACGGTGATCCGTGAGCGCCACAAGGAAGAGTACGTCGACCGCGTCGAGGCCGCGGTCAAAGAGCTCCAAGGAAATTCAGGAGCCTAATAAATAGATGCGTTAGTTAGCCTAAAACATATATGTTTTAGGCTATAAATGGGCAACCGTCGCGCTAGGGAGGACAGGCTTCACACGATCAGTCTCTTGCGGCGCTGGGCGACAGCTTGTCTGGAGCAGCCTGCGCGGCGTGCAATCTCCGCGTTACTTGTGGTCGGGAGAAGATGATCGAAATCTTCCAGCTTTTGCCCTTGGCGGGGTTCGTAAATATCCACTTTCAATAGCCGTCGCCGGCGGCCAATTTCGTACGCAGTGACGCAGAATATTTTTGCCAGGGCTACGTCCGACATAGTGCCCAAGAGCGGGTCATAGGGTTTGCTGATCGTTTTGTCGTCCGCATATGGTGGGATGCCTTTATTGGCCCGACGGATCTGGACCGCATTAGTAGTCGTGCCCGCCAGGTAGGCCACAATGCGGTCGTAGCATTGGCCAAGAAGCCAGTCGTAGGGTTCGATCTTGGAATATTTGGGCATCGCTGCTTCCAGGCTGGATGTGACCGGTTGAAGTGCTTGAAGACGCGCACGGTAGCGCAGTAGAAGAAACTTAGCCTAATACATATATGTGTTAGCTATGCCGCCGCGCCATTGCCTTCACATAAAAGTATGTACATACGTACGTACGCATATTATCATTTGTGCATTCTCACCAGGTAATCGGAGGCTGGAATGTACGACGCAGTGATCGCCAAAGAAGCGTGCTCCCTTGAGACACAGCGGTTTGTACCGGGGGAGGTTGTTTCGATTCACAGGGATGGCACAGCGGCTCGTAATGCCGCGGACAAAGCCAACAAGCGCAAAGGCGAGTACGGCCTTTTTGTGGCGGTTCATTCAGAGAGCCTGGTGAAGAAGGGGGATTTGCGGGAAGACCTGTTGAATCAACATGAGCTGAATGAGCGCCGTGAGTATGGCAAGCGACTGATGCGAGCAATCTTGTCCGACGAGCTCACCGGTAAGCGAAACGTAATGGCTGACGACGCTGGATATCACCTGCAGCATTTAGGCATCACTTTGGAGGAGCTCAAAGAGTGGTACGAAGAAGAGGTTCGGGCAGAACATCTTGAGCAACAGATCCGATATCAGGAGCATGCACACTTGCGGGCAAGAGGGTTCGAGGCTCAAAAAGCTATCGATGAGATTCGTAACCAACCCTGCTTTGCCGTACCAGCCGTGCGTGGTATCCAGGCTGGGCAGGAGTATTTTCTCGCCCAGATTCCATACCCAATCCTGGCTCGCCTGTTTGTTTTCGACGAAGAGGAAGCCGTGCCTGCGGAATTGCGCGCTCAGCGTGCGTTGAACAAGAAACGGGCAGAATCTATCAGTGAATACATGCTCGACAACCGGGACACCTATGTACTGCCGGCGCTAACGGCGAGCGTCGACAAGGCTATGGCTTTTGAAGCGCTTGAAGGCATCGAGCAGCTGGGCACGCTACACATTCCCATGAGCGCCACCATGCTGATCAATGATGGGCAGCACCGGCGCCTGGCTATCGAAATGGCACTGCGCAACGACGAGACGCTGCGCCATGAAACGGCGCCGGTACAGATTCACTTTGACCAAGGCCTGCAGCGCTCTCAACAGATCTTTGCTGACATCAACAGCAAGGCGGTGAAGCCGTCCAGCGCGATCAATGCGCTGTATGATCATCGCAATCCATACAACACCTGGCTCCAGGATCTCCTCACACAGCTTCCTGCGATCAAGCGCAAGATCGACTTCGAGAACGGTACTCCGGGCATGCGTTCGTCCAAGCTCTGGAGCCTGATTGCCTTCAAAAAATTCGTGACACTGCTTACGGGGCTCAGTGAGAAAACTATCACTGGCCTGAGTGATGATGAGCTAATGGACTGCGCCGATCTTGTGCGTGAGTTCCTCGAAGGTTGTGAGAAGTACATCCCCCAGTGGGGCAATATGGTTTCCGGCAAGATCGCTGCCTCGGATGTGCGTGAGAATTTCGTCATTGGACACGCGGTCTTCCTGGAGGCGCTTGGGACGTTCGGTCGTGAAGCGCTGTTTTACGGTACGCATCTATCGCCTCAAGAGAAGAGCGCCAAGGTCATTGATCCAGGCAAGGCCAAGTGGCATGTGTTGAGACCGCTCGAGGCGCTTCAACCGTCAAAGAGCGACGGCATGTGGGAGAATCGGTGCGTGGTATTGGGCAAAATGCAGAAGACGGTCGACGGGACCAAAGCCACTGCCGCTCAGCTGCTTTCGATTGCCAACATTCCTATGCCGGAATCGCTGGCCGAATTGCACCAGCGCATCATCAAGTGAGTACACCGCAGCGAGGCGCGTAGGCGCCTCGATCACACTTCAAGGAGATCGATATGTCTGTAGGAACTGAAAGGCTGATACCGGTTGGTACTGCGCTGGTGGCTGTAGTCGCTGCGGCTTTCACGCACGGTGTGCTGCAGTTGCTACCGGAAGTAAGCTTTGCCGCACACGCCTGGATGATGCTCGGGGTGCTGATTGCGGTCGGCATACTCGGGACAGGTCTCTGGTGCGAGACCCAGCCTGATGGTATTGGAATGATCACTGCCGTAGGTGTTCTACCGCTGGCAGTTGGGTCGATCTGGGGAGGGCTTTGGCCTGGGATGACAGAGTGGGGAGCGGTCGGCCTTGCGTTTCCAGGGCAGACGCCACCGGTTGCTTGGTGGGCCTCGAGCGCGGTGAAGTGGGTAGGGCTCGCAGCGATTCTGGGTGGCGGGTACTACTGGCTGTATCGGAAAAATTTCCACTAATCCCGGGATGGATTGTTCGCGGAGGAACTCATGGAACTTGAAATCAGCACCCTTCAGAAGACAGCCCAGAACTGGCGCGATAGCAACCAATGCAATCAGGGAGGAATCGTCCTGGTCTGGCAGGGGACCGTATACGGTTGGAAAAATGAGTTGCGCGACCCTCAGCATGAGCAGCCAGGCGCTATCGCAGTGGACCCTGCCGGTCAGGTGTTCATCGCTGAAGGGGGGGATGCCTACAACGGTGCCACGCACTGGTCGCCAGTATGAAGGAGCTCGAAGAAATGGAGAGGATGTGGCTCGCGGCCGATACCGCCAGGAAAGTTGCGATGCGTGCTGCGCCACGCGACCGGATGCTTTGGCGGGACCAGCTGGTCAATGTCGTTTGCGGTGCAATCAAGGCTGTTTGCATTACGGTTGCACTCGGAATGGTGATTGAGCGAATCGGCTTGCCTGGGGACATCTCTCAAACGTTCGCAATTTATGTTACCGGCCCGTTTCTGGCTTTCAATCCATGGGCAATCTTCTGGCGCAATCTGTTCCGTGAACGTGCGAACGCGGCGTTTGATGATGCCCTGGAGAATCCGCGTCAATATTTGACCTTGTAGGTCGGCGAATCCTCCGGCCGCTGGCCACGCCGATCGTAAAGGCGCGTCGTGCTGATATTGGAATGTCCCAGCCAGGTCTGGACCTTCGCGATATCAGCCTCGTGCTCCAAAGCATTGGTTGCGGCAGTAGCCCGCAGCCCATGCACACCAAGGCCAGCCACCGCAATGCCGGCCGTTTTGGCCCAAAACCCGATGATCGAATAAATACCGTTGGCCAGCAAACGCGCCCCTGGGGTCCGTCCGCGAACAGAGCGAAACAATGGGCCCGTGGTCCGCTCGCCATCCGCTTCCAGGTATTGGTGGATCCGCTCTGCAGCCACTGGATGGAGTGGCAGGTAGCGCACCTTGCGACCTTTGCCATGCACCTTCAAATGACGAACGCCGCGGCGTTCCTGCAGGTCGTCGACATCCAACATAGCTGCCTCCTCACGACGCAATCCGTGGTATAGGAGAACCGCCAGCAGGGCTCGATCGCGAAGCCCCTTCACGCTATCCAGATCTGGAGCATCAAGTAGTGCCTTGGCCTGGTCGTCGCCCAGCGCCGGCGTTTTACCTTCATTGCTTTCATTCGGAGGCCGCTTGACGCCATGGACGGGATTGCCTCCCGCCACAGCGTTGCTGTCCAGCAGGTGATCAAACAGGCTGGTCAACGCAGCAAGCTTTCGCCGGATGGTTGCGGCGGACAACACTCTGCGCTCGAGGTCAGCTCGCCAAGCTAGAACATGGGCGCGTTGAACCTCTCTGAACTGGTCCGGATGGACAATGCCCACGAAAGCGGTGAAATCGCCGATATCGATGCTGTAGGCACGGCGGGTCTGCGGGTTATCAATGTTGGCCAACCACTCGGTAGCAGCTGGCACCTCAGATAGAGCCAGGTACTGCGCTTCAGTGAGTTTGCCAGGCTGCCTGGTTATCTGAATGTCTTTCATCAACGCATCCGCCGTCGTCTATTAGGCGTGCTGGTATCTACAGGATCGACAGGCTTAGCGTTCAGTAATCGCTCCCACCGTTGAGTTTCCGCATCCATCTCATCTTCACCACGGATTTCAGCGGCAATGGAGCCACCAGACTTTGCCAAGGCGGATTTTGCCTTCGACCAAAAGCCTAGTGCAGATCCCCAGACATGAACCGGCACGATCGGAACCCGGTGCTGTTCATGAAGCACTTTTAAAGTGGCCAGGCCATGGCCATTTGCGCGGTGCTGATCGTCCACATCAATCTTGTGAACGTACACGCGGTCGAGGATCGGGTTCAAACCGTATTCGATACTACCCACGCGCGTAGCGCCGGCATAAATGCCGGCGTAAATGGTCGGAGACGGATAACCAAATTGGAGCGGGTGCGAACTCTCCCGTTCAGTCACTAACTGAACGGATTGTTCGAGCTTGGTCGTTTTTGGGGATTTCCGGCGCGTGTGTTCGAAAAAATCACGCAGAGGGTCAAACCAGTCCACAAAACCTCTCCCTGTCCAAAATTGGTGATAACGTATTTTATCACCAATTTATGAACGCGGGGGGAGGGAGGCTATGCAGCGCTCAAGCGCGCTTGAAATGCTTCCATTTCTTTCATTGTGCTGATGTCTGGCACAAGCCTTGGACACAGGTTGAGCTGGGCAGAGATGTAGGCCAGGGTCCGAACACGGTCAACCGAGGTGTTCATTGCTTTTGCTACTCGTTTGGCTGCACCTGGTCGATTCAGGGCGCAATGCGCGGCTTCCAAGATTTCGGCAAGCAGGTCTTCATCGAGCTGTCTAAGCATGTCTTTCAAGTCCATAGGGTCCATCCTTCAGTGATCGGGCATCAAATGCCCTACAGGGCGGCAATTTCCGCATTCATGACGCAGGCCAGATCCGGGCCCAGCTGACGACGAATACGAGCAATCGAGGTGTCACTAGGAGGCGCTTTATAGAAGGAGAATTCTGGTGAGTTCGAATGCTGCAGGACGATCAGATGAGTCTTGCCGAGACGTTTCAATCTCCGCAGCTGGGCAACTTCATCGATCATCTGGGTGATGGCCATGTCGAGCCATTCTGGCGTTTCAGTTGGCTCATCCATAGCGTGCCCTTGGAAGGTCAATTGAAGTTGGTAGCCTTGCGCTTTCAACTGCGCAACCAAGTTCGTTTGCTGAGCATAATCGATTTCAACCCGCGTCATGCCGCCATCGCCATTGTTGGATACAAGCCCAAGCATTTTTTTGTGGAGATACACTTTGCAGGACCACGCGAGGCCTCTGGAGGCCTCAGCTTCCTTGTAGCCCTTGATGTCCAGGCCGACACTGCGATACGCCTTGATGTTTGAGTACGCTTCCATAATTGACCTCCGTATTGACGTAGAGTCATTACACATCCTAATTCCGTATAGTATGTATCATACGGAATAAATGGGCCAAAAAAAATAATGGCCCACTTGTCATAGTACAAACCCCAGGGAAAGCAACGATAAGGCCAGCAATAGCCCCAGCAACAAGACCGACCTGATTGTAGGTTTTTGATATATGAATGTTGCTCCGAATAACTCAGCAGCGATAATGGGGAGTAGCCACCCGACGGGGGCATTGAGGATTATCGTGACGATATTGAAGAGTGGTCCCCTTGCCGAGCCAATTTGAGCCCAATAAGGAACCTGCCCGCTGCCAAGCACAAACCCGACAGTCATGCACAAGCCGGCAAAACAGAGAAGCGCGAATAAAACGAATCCCCAGGCTCTCCATCGAGCGGCATCAGCAACTTTCAGCGCAACAGCTTGACTAGCTTCGCTTACAGCAACGGACAATGTAGAGAGCGCCTTTTTTGTTTCTGCGTCTGCCATCTCGGCGAACAATGACTTATGCTTGTCAACTTGTTTGTCAACCTGCCTGGCAATCAGCTCTGGATACTTTGCATACATCGTGTCGTAGGACTGCAAGGCCATTAAGATTAGCCAGAGCGAATCATTATTATGCAGATTCAATGCATTTTTAACCCTATAGAGATCCTGCACCTCTTTATCAGAGGCTTGCCTCCCTAAGAGTTTCTCGAAAGCTACCTCAATATCATCCATTGATAACCTCCCCCATCACCTTATTCACATCGCGACGCCACCTGGTCAGTTCAGCGCGATTTCCGATTGGTAATTCTTTCAAAGCTTTTCCGATCGAAAGTCGTTTGCTGTACAAATCATCACTCACCCGATCGGCCAAGTCTGGCAGCATCAGTGACTTTCCGCCTGCGCCCTCGATGCTTTCCCTGATGTTTGAATTGTTGTAAAGCTCAAACTTGATTTCATCACCGAAGTAAGCATTTCGGATAACATGAGTAGTTGATCCTGGCAGCGCTTCTCGATATTCCTTGAGCAGTTCCAGACTGTCTCGCTGTCGGTTGATCACCCAGAGAGTGATGAGTTTCCGGTTCAGTTCACCGAGCGTGCTGTTCAACGTTTCTCCGTACGCAGCTACGCCTTTATTGTTCCGTGCTGCTGTGTTGACTACCACAACGTGATCGCGGAATTCGTCGCAGACGTTGACCAGGTCAATCCAGCCGTTTGCGTCGTCCAGATCAATCAGCCTGCACTCTATTTCGTCTTTATACATCTTCCAAACATCTGGATTGGAGGTATCCGATTCAATCAGCAAGACCTTGAATCCAGCTTGGATCAAAGTGTCAACCAAACCTATCGTAGTGAAGCTTTTGCCTACGCCTCCTTTGCCACCACCGCTGACGTAGATTTGACCAACCTGGGTAGTCGATTTTTCTTTCATAGGGTTGCTCCTCAAATGTCATCCGTATCTGTTTTCGGTTGGAAACCGGGATTCCCATCTCGTGTTACCCCGGTTGTTACCTGACGTACACCCTGAGCCGCCTTCGCGCCGGCCTGAGTGGATTTTTCTTTCCCGCCTTGGCGATCCTCGCCGGAAGACTTAACCGGGCTTTTGGCGTGCGCCGGGTTTTGCCTTTCACAGAACCCCTCGCCCTAGTGAGATAGCTTTTCAGCGTTGTCTCAGAAATTTGCATTCCACCTGCAGTCAAAATTTCGGAAATCTTCGCCAGGCTGTAGCCGCGTGATTGCAGCTCTTTTATCGATCCTTGCATCATCTCGACTGCTTTCAGCTTTGAGACCGGCTTGTCCGGTTGTTCTACCTCTGGCAGGTTTTCGAGATCGCCCATGAGCTTCTCGATTTGCGAAATGGTGAATCCCATTTTGCCGTCCCCCTAACGTCCTCTATGCCCTGATTCTATGGGCATCCCTTGCGTAGTCAAGTTCCGTACGATAGCCTTGATACGAAACTAGGTCTACAGTTTTGGACAGGGTAGGGTTTGTACTCCCGCCATAAATGGCGTCCGTCCAACCGGCATCGCTGACAGTCGTTTCACTCCCTTGCGATGCCTACCACCCTGCTCAGGGCTGCGCCCCGAGACCCCTTGGAACACCTGAGGATCCTGCTTATGAGTACCAGTGAGCAAAGGCGTCGCACCGGTCGGCTACCACCTATCCGGTGCTTCGAGGATGAAGAGGAAATCGTCCGTGACAAGGCGAAGGACTGCGGCCAGAGCGTGGGTCAATTCATGCTCGCAGCTGCGCTTGGGAGACGTACCAGGTCTAAGGTGGAGGGGCATATCCTCAACGAACTGCGGAGGCTCGGAGGCCTCCAGAAACACTTGTTCAATGAAGGCGGTGGGAAGCTTTCAAAAGAGTACGCACAGATCCTGGTGGCGTTGAAAGCTGCTATCGAAAGGATCGGTTCGTAATGCTTGCGAAGGTTCCACCGAAACGGGCCGATGGGAGCTCAAGCTTCTCGGCGTTGGTCGACTACGCGACAGAACGTGACGAAGAAAAGGAGACACAAACGGATGAGCTCAATCCAGGCCACACCCGAAGAGACGACTCAATTCTTGAGTCTGCTCGAGAACATATCGAAAGAGCAGCAGACCGTTTGCGAGAGATTGGACGAATTGATGCTGCAACTCAAAATGCCATCCGAGAACGTGCTCGAAGTATTGGAATTGCTCTTGATTCCAATTGGCGTCGATATCAACAGGATCAACACCCAGTTCCAGTCCGCATTGACGAGCCTGGACCCATCACAGAACGAGGGGTAAGCGCTGATGGACATGAAAGCCGTCTTGCCGTTGCTCAGCACCATCTTGCAGCAGCAGCAAACCATCTCCGACAAGCTGTTAGAAATCATCCTGACTTTGCGGCAAGAGCAAGATCCCGTGGAGCCAACCTTGCGTTTCATGCTGCAGCCGCTCAAAGAAGGATGCAGGAGATGAGCTCAATGCTATCGCCGAGCTCGAATCCGGACTCCTCCTCGGAGCACCAGTAAGGGAAGTTACACGTTCCGGTGTATCCTGCCAGCACAACTGCTTGAGCTTGGCGACAGCCGCGGCAGAAATGAAAGCAGTCGCGGCTCAAAATTCACGTGTTAAGGATCCTGTTTACCATGTCATCTTGAGCTGGCCGCAATCAGAGAAACCAACTGATGATCAAGCTTTCGATTGTGCTCTGCATGCAATGGATGCGGTCGGTATGGCGGAGCACCAGTATGTGTTTGCTATCCATCATGACACGGACAATGTTCACTTACACATGACGGTGAATCGGGTTCACCCCGATTCGTATAACGCGGTGTACCCGGATAGAGATTATTTTAAGCTCGATTATGCAATGCGAGAGCTTGAGCTTCGCTATGGTTGGACTCATGACAATGGTCCCTACAGTGTCAAAGACAAAAAGGGCTCGCCTGAAATTGCCTGGTCAGCGCCTAAACCCAAATTTCAAGGTAAACAGCCTACTCGTGCTGCGGATATGGAACGTCATCTTGACCAGGAAAGTCTGCACACTTATTCTCGCGGTGAACCTCGCGATGCAATTGCAACGCTTCTGAAAAAGAAAAGCCTTACCTGGCAGAAACTGCACGCGGAACTAGCGCGATTTGGGTTGGGGATCAAACCCAAAGGTCGCGGCATGGGTATTTATTCGCTTGAAGAACAGAGCTTGGTGCCTATCAAAGCAAGCGACATGCACGAGGCCTTGTCTAAGGCTCGATTGGAAAAGCGTCTTGGTGACTATGAGGAGCGTAAAGTTACACAAGAGCTGATGGCTCTTATGAGTTACGAAAAATTCGCAAGCCCACGACGGAATCCCGAAGATCGTCAGCAGCGCCGCACAGAGCGAGCTAATTTGCGCAGGGCACTACGTGCCCGATACGAAGCCTATCGGACAAAATTTGTATATCGCCGAGTTGATAAAGAGTGGGTCAAGCAACAATTCAAACGCGTACGCGATGACTCCAGACAGCAGCGCCTGGATATCAAATTGCGTATTAAAAATCCAAAGGATCGAAAAGCATTTTACAGTATCTTGGCGTTCGAGACACTAAGAGCTAGAGAGGAACTGAAAACTAAGATTTCAAAAATGCGCGCAGATTTAAAGAATGATCCTTCTAATAAAAGGCTCAGTTATCGTGAATGGGTTGAGCAAGAAGCAGCCACCGGTGATCCAGGGGCAATCAGTCAGCTGCGAGGTTTCACATATGGCGAGAAACGCGCAGCGAAGGCTGAAGGAGCTAACGGTTTCGAATTTGCCCGGGATCTCGATCCTAAATATCAGTCGATCGATGGAATGCTCGGTGTAGTTAGGAGAAACGGCACAGTCATTTACCGGCGGGCCGCTGGCGATCCGGGATTTGTAGACCTTGGCGGCCAGTTCAACTTCCCTGGCCAAGCGGTAGACAGTGAGCTGATCACCCGCGCCTTACGCGCGATGCCGAACACGGCACCACCTGGTCCGTTGCGGATCACCGGCAGTGCCGAATTTAAGCGCTCGCTGATCGAGGCTTTGGTCGATGAACGATACAGCGGTGCGCTAGCAGATCCAGAGCTCGAAAAATTGCTTCGTGAGCTCAAGGCCGAGCGGGACGCACAGCAGAGGTCAAGAAGCGGCCCGCGGGGGGGATAGTGTTTGCTTGTGCTCATTCCGTATTATAGTATCTATACGAAATCAACGGAGGGTTTGATAATGGCCAACACACGTTACCCACTGGCACTGGTTGCCTTGGCTCTTGCCCTTGGGGGCTGCGCATCGAAGAAACCGGACGAATCGGCCCAGCAGCTGATCGACCAACAGATCCTCGAAGCGTCGCAACGCATTGAGATGGCTCAGGCCGACCTATATCAGCAGGGCGCGATTAATAGCCGCGTGGTGATGCGCCTTCCGTCGACCATCGTGGACGACAAGCAGCGTGTGTCGCTCAAGTGGCAGGGCGATGCAGTCGAACTGTTAGCAGCCTTGGCTCGGGATCGTGGGCTTGAGTTCTCGTTCATGGGCGTGCGTATGCCGCTGCCGGTCGACATCGATGTAAACAAGGTGCCCTACAACACCTTGATGCTGATGATTCGCTCCCAAGTTGGCTACCGCGCCAATGTGACCCAGACGCCCGGGAAGTTGGAACTTCATTACAACCGGCCTCAGGCCTGAGCTGGAGGTACGCTATGAAGCGGATTTTCGCATTGTTGCCTCTGATGGTTTCGCTTGCTGTCCATGCGGGTGAAACCCCCGAGCTTGATGCCAGCGGGCAGACAAGCGCTCCAGTCGTTGAAACGGCACCGCCTGATCTCGACTCGTTGCTGAAACCACAGTCAAAAGCGACCACCAAGGTCACCGACATTCGCAATCAATTGCTGACCGACATGGGTAACACTGTCGGCTTCCGCGGCGGTATGGCAGCTCGAGCTCGTGAGCTGGTTGATGGCCTTAACGCACGATCGCCGTCACTCGATGCAATGTTCAAGTTCGCTCCCATGATCGCTAAGAACGGCACGCTTCCACCAGTTATCGTAGAAGCCCGGGACGTTGCTGCGTTCTCTCAAGACCAGGTCCGAACAGCGAATCGCGTCTACAAAATTGAGCGGGAGGAACGGTTTGTGAGTGTTCCCCCTACTTGGCGTGACTACCTCTATGTTGGCCTGCCTCTGAATGCCAGTGTTGAACTGCCCGACTTCGAAGCACGCCCTCAAGACAGTGACGAGGCTGAAATCTGGGAGGTAGCAGTCCGTAAAGGTTGGGACGATGGTTACAAACAAGCGGACGCTATCCTCGCCGCCAATTTCAATCGTTTGACCCGCGATTACCTCGGCATGCACCTCTATTCCTCTCTTCTGCAGAACGACATGATCAGCTCGACCAGCGTGGCTGAAAGCCAGCAGACTGTTACGGGTGATGGTAAGCAAATGATGCTTGGCGACAAATTGCGTCGCGTAACCGGCCGTGCGACGTTCGAGACTGATCCTAAAAAATGGCGCCCTACGGTCAAAACGCAGTACCGGCAGACCGGTGATGGTGCGACCAAGTGACGAGTCCAATATTCGATCCGTACAATTTCGAGGGCGACTTGTCTCCCGATAATTTCATGCGCTTTCTGAAGCTGTGTGCGGATCGGGGGGTGTCTGACATTCTCGTACAAGGCGGCGACTACATTTGGGTCGAGCTGCATGGACGGCAACTGAAAGCGTCAACGACGACAATCAAGCAAGGTCAGCTATCACCGTTGATGGCGTCGGCTTGGTCCGCTGAAATTGAAAGCATGATCAAGCAGGGTGATGAGGGTGTTGACCGTGCCTTGGAGCTGGCTGGAGAAGAGTTTGGGCTGGCTCGGGGTACCACGCTTCGCTTTCGGACCAACTTTGTTCAAGCGCGCATAGCCAGCATCGATGAGGCTTATTCGATCACCATGCGGGTGATTCCGTCGGATCTGCCTGATATCGATAAAATGGGAATCGAGCCCGACTTGATCCGGGGCTGCTACGCAGAAATGGGCCTGGTTCTGGTCTGCGGACCCACTGGGTCTGGAAAAACAACTTTCCTCGCGGGCCTGTACAAGAAGGCAGGGACAGAAATGCCCGACCGGAAAGTGATCACCTATGAGGACCCCATCGAGTATGTACTTGGTGGTCCGCACTGGTTGGGACCGCAACCGTCGCAATCGCAACTGCGTAGAGACATTGGCGACTTCCCGAAAGCACTTCGGAATGCCATGCGTCGTAAACCCAGTATCATCGGTATCGGTGAAGCTCGGGACCGCGAGACGATCGAGGCAATGACTGAGGCTGGGCTGACTGGTCACTTATGCTTTGCCACCATGCACACCGAGTCTGTTGCTGAGACGATCAACCGTGCAATTCAAACCTATCCACCTGACCAGCAAGCCGGTATGGCTTCACGCCTGGCCGGTGCCTTACGTGTCATTCTGGTTCAACGCCTGCTCAAAACCACGGACGGCAAGCGAGCTGCGATCCGTGAGTACCTGGTGTTCGATCGTGAGGTGCGCAATGAACTACAGTCCCTTCCTTACACGGACTGGGGCCGGTTCATTCGGGGTTTACTGGAGAAGGCCGAGGCCACCCTGGATGACAAAGCCTGGCGTTTGTTCCAAGCGGATCGCATTGATGCTGGCGAGTTCATCAGCCTGGCCGGCGCTAAAGAGTTCAAGAAACGCTGGGAGTTGGAGGGTCTAAACCATGGCATCTAGCTGGAGAGGCGCATCAATCTCACCCAAGGCCTTCGGCATACCCTGCGGGGCTTATCTGCCGTTGATGGCCTGTCTGTATGTAGGGCATAAACCGTGGGTATGGATCACCGCAGTGATGATCATCGTCTGCTTCGGCGTCATGGCTCATATTGGGTGGACCCTGGATGTTTGCTGGAACAAGTTCCTGGGCTTCATGCGCGGAGGTCGGATCGTGTCACGGCCGTGGTGGTACAGGAACCGATTCAGAGATTAGAAAAAAACCGCCCTGAGAGGCGGTTTTTTGATGTCAGTCGTTCAGCGTGCTCGAGGACCTCGGTCCCTGCTGGCTTGTGCAGCCAATGGTGCAGCGTCGGTACTGGCTGGCCCTGGAGGTTCTAACGTGATCCGGATACCGGGGTTGAGGCGGCAAGTCGCCTCCTTGATTGCCGACCAGTGTTTATGGGGGAGCACTCCTACCGTCAATGGCTTCTCACTGAAGGCCACCTTGGCAGGATAGGCAATTACCTTCATATGTTCCCAGTCCGGAGCGGCCGTCAGTGTGCTCAACAACTCGGGGCGTTGCTGCAGCAATAGATGAGGCTTCGCCAATTCAGTCTTTGTCGGGGTCAAGCCTTCGCAGACCAACCTTTCCCGCAGAAGATCCTGCAGATCATCCATCATGCTCCTGGACATTCTGGCAAACGACACAAAGTCGTGGTTGGCCAGGTCCTCCGGCTTCATCATGAGTGGATTCTGCTTGTGATCAAGCTCCACCAGGAAATCGATAACAGTAAAATGGAGTCGGTTTTTGTCAGCGTACGCCCGAGCCGCCATAAAGCCGTCCTGCTTGCTCTGATACCCGTACAGTGCCGGGAACACGTCCCCAGGTTGCCCGTTGAGTAGCGCGCCGCAGTCCTTCAAGGCGATCGCCCGCGGCGCTGGGCCAGCGTAGAAGTAAACGCTGGAGAGCTCGATAATGTGCGAGTCTGTTTTCTCAGTCGTGCTCACCAATGCCACCTTTTGACCAACCCTGAATCAAGACCCTTTCCACCTTCTGTCGTTCACCTACCTTACTTACGACATCCTGCATCACGCGTTTGCACTGTTTAGGTGTCAAATCCATGCGCTTCAAGGCCTCAACCCACTTCATGACCGGCCGACCGGGCTTGCCATCATGAAGCATCAAGCGGTAAACCGAGGGTGGCGATCTACCAATAAGGGTGGCAAACGTATCTCGATCTTGAGGCGAATCTTGCAGTCCTAAATAGTCGTAAAAATCCTTGATATCCAACGGCGGTTGCACCGGTGAAGACTCAGGATGCGTTCTGTAGAGAAAAAGCAGCATAGCCACCACGGGGTCGTTGATCTGCTCAGCCGACTTATCCGGGCCTGTTAGCTCTTCCCACTTCGCTTTCTGCAGGCCAAAGGCGTCTGCAGCAGCAACCTTGGTCAGACCGTTCTCGATCCGCCATCTCTCCAAATCCGTCCCACAAATTGGCTGAATTTCATCAGTTCCAAAGGACATTTGATCCCCTCAAATGTAGCAGACGTAGCCCTCCTGGGCCTTAGGGCGCGGAGCTTCCCATTCCGCTGAATTTTGAATAATATACACAATACGAAATTTCAGCAGTCACGGTCCAGCCCAGAGCGACGCGCTTAACCCAACTTTACCCAGCCCCTCCACGGGGGGCTCAGGGCAACGGACTACCCCACCATCCGGAAGGAGGCAGGATTGCCATGAGCGAAGTAAGCGAAGCCTTGATGCAAGAGTTCCGCCAAGCTGTCTACGAGCGATTGAATTCGCCGCAGGCAACGGAGGCCTCTCCCCGTGAAGCGATCGAACGTCGTGCTAAGGCGTACCAAGCCTGGCTAAATAGCCAACCTTCCGAAGAAGAGGCTGCGGCCGTCCCTACTGCGTTGGTCAGACATTGGGTTGCTGCAGACCTGTCGTCATGGCGCTCAATTGACGCCAAGAATACAGCTGAAGCAGCAACTACCGTTTATCAGAATATTTTCGCATACGATACATATGCGGAATTGCTAAAGGAACTAGACCAGGCCCTTTACAGCGAAATTATTTCGCATTTGAGGGGGCATGAAGCATTCGGTAACGGTTTTGGCCGTGGAAACCCTGATTTAGATCAAGAAAGTGTTGATCAGGATCCAAAAATCCAGATTAGCGAGCTCTTGAAGGAGATCACCTACAAGGAGCGGCGCGATGGCAGCGTCCTCTATTCCCTGCATGACAGACCTATTTTCATCGACCATGGGCAGCAAATCCTCATGGTGGCTGAAGCAAAAGATGATGAGATGGCCATTCTCGCCGGCCTCTACATGGCGAAACAGAAGTTCGGTGGGTCTATCGAGCTCACTGGCAGTGAAGAGTTTAAGCGCCGGGCGATCGCGGTTCTGATCAAGCATGAGGTTCCGGTAGAACTCAATAACCCGCACAAGAAGCTATTCGCCGCGAACTGCTCGGCTTGCCACCCATTGCAGCTGTACCAGACAAAGCCGCCGCGCAAACTGAAACGCCGAAACCGACCGAGGCAACCGCTGAGAAGGTGGCACCTCCAGCGAAGAAACGGCATCACCTGCAGAACCGGCCGCAAATGATCCTACACCTGTGAATGCCCGTGAGGGTGTGATCGTAGATTTCGGCCCGGCGCCGTATCTTTTCGACAAGAAGCAAAGCAAAAGCTTCTACGTGAAGTTGCGCAATAGCGACGGAGAAGAGCGTGTTACCTGGGGGGTAGATCTGGCCCGAGTGTTCCGCGAGAACGAAATCGCAGCAGGCGATACCGTCACGTTGAATAACTTGGGTCGTAAGCAGGTGACGGTAGAGGTGCCGGTACGTGGCAGCGATGGCCGTGTCGAGCGTTACGAAGAAAAAACGGTTCATCGTAATGAGTGGGAAGCCGTTCTGCTTGCTAAAGCTGATCGTGAGCAGGCCCCCCAGTCGAACCGTTGGCAGCTGAGTCCCTCACAGTTGCTGGACGCGATGCGAGATTCGTTGAGTCAATCGGTCTGCCTACAGGTGATATCAATGACTACCCTGATTTGCTGCCGTATCGGGCCGAGGATCACGCTATGGCAGTCATGTGGGAGCATGACAGCTCTCCGGAAGGACTGCGGACAATCGAAAGCTGCATGGCCGAGGCA